>CACWIN010000001.1 GCA_902760965.1 uncultured Bacteroidales bacterium
TATCCTTCTGTGGTTGGAGAGTATGAGTTATGATGAGATTGCAGCCATCGTGGGCATTACGACATCGGCCGTAACCAGCAGGCTGTTCCGCATCAAGGAACAACTCAAATCAATGTCTAACAATTAATCCGTTAATCCTATGACAGACAATACTTTCAACCTTAGCGAACTTGATGAGCTCAAGCAGGCTTATCAGCTTATTGATGAGAAACTGGACGGCAAGGAGATTGTAACTCCCGAGCAGATCCGCACCGTTACGATGAACAACATCGGATTCCTCAATAGAAGTTTCAAGAGAGATATCTCATGGTCATACCTGGCATTCATACCGGTTCTGGCTATATGGTTTGCTATCAACTGCGAACTGACCGCAACAGGATGGTGGGTATTCGGCATTTATTCAATTGTGGAGATAGTACTTCGCTTTTTGCTGATACGTATGATGAACCGCGTCGATCATTCAGCCCTTGACCTGAATACACTTCTCCGTAGAGAGAAAACATACATGAAGGCCGATATAGCCATCGCATGTGTGGGACTGGTATTCTGGGGTACTTTCAACTTCTTATTCCTCAATACTACCATGGCAATAATCTTCCTGGTACTGATATCCCTGTCATTGATTATAAAGATAAAGGCCATGACCAAGGGAGGAGGCTTGAGAAACTGGAGAAAGGTCGAGGTGTCCGAGCCCGGAAAGGTAAGGAAATTCTTCATCTGGTTTTTCGTTGTGATACTTGCCGTTCTGGTTATCATATTGACAATCGGTACAGTATACAACTCAATAACTGTCCAGTTTGATCCGATAGAACTCTGTTACAGAATATCATTCCTTCTGTCTTGTGTCCTGATAATCCTTATGCCCATTACAACCAAAAAGATAAGGAATGGCAGAGCTGACAAGTTGCAAAAGGTGACTGTAGTATTGGGAATAGTTACGATAGTACTTGGATTAATTCCAGTCGCTCAGATGCTTATTACAAAAGGTGCTGTCAAGCAAATCAGCATGTTCCCCCTTGCCATGGCACTGATAGTACTCTACTCAATCAACGCCATCAAAAAGAGATAACGCAGTATTCCTGAGCCCCAGTCAAAGACAATGATATGACGCTTATCCGGATCCAGATCAATCTTTCTGATATTGAGATACTCGCCTGGACCACGACCGTTCCTGTCAATTTTTCTGATAAACCTGCCGTTTATATCAAACAGCTGCAAGGTATTGGTTGCAAAGTCTCCCGAAAGAATAATCAGTAAACGCAATGCAAGGGGTACTGGCTAAGTGAGCAAAACTTGAAGGGGTATAGTCTCGGGTAGTTTGCAGGAGCCGGACTATCCCCTTTGGGGACCATTAGTGGAGTGGCGTTAAGCGTAGCCCCCTGGAGGATCCCGTTAAGAACGGCGCATGTCTGACGACGATTAGACCCCGTAGGGGGCTAAGATGGAGGAGTTCGCCGTTTAGGGTCCGTAGGAGGGCGGAGTAGCCACGGAACGGTGCGTCCCCAAAAGGGATAGACCGGCGTAGCAAACTATCCGAGACTATATCCCTTCAAGTTTTTCCCCCAAAAAAAAGAAAAACTAAATACGTCTGTAAGTGAGGAAAGAATAATCGTAGGGATTCTTTTCGTCGGCCTGGTGATCCTCTTTGTTTATAAGATGCCAGCTCTCGTCGTTGCCAAACTCCAGGAAGAATGCATCGGCCTGAGCGGGGGTATCTTGAACTAGAGTGATTTCAAGTTCATCGGCCAGTCCCAATGCCTGGGCGTAAACCTGAGCGCCGCCCATTATATAAACCTTATCTTCACGGGAACAGTGACACAACGCCTCATCGAGCGAAGAATAGACCTCGGCGCCGGGCAGTGACAAACCCTTTTGATGGCTGAGAACCATGTTGCGGCGGTTGGGCAGAGCGCCCTTGGGCAGTGACTCAAAGGTCTTGCGGCCCATGATTACGGTATTGCCTGTGGTGAGCGCCTTAAAACGCTTCAGGTCTGCGCTGAGGTGATAAATCAAGTCCCCTTTATAGCCGATAGCCCCGTTCTGGGCAATTGCAACAATAATTGTAATCATACTGAAACCTCAGCTTTGATGTGCGGATGAGGATCATAGCCCTCAAGCTGGAAATCCTCATACTTAAAGTCAAATATGCTCTTTACGTCCGGATTGATAACCATCTTGGGCAGCGGGCGCGGCTCACGTGTAAGCTGCAAGCGAGCCTGATCCAGATGATTCAGGTAAAGATGGGTATCGCCGGTGGTGTGGATAAAGTCACCTGGTTTGAGACCGGTTACCTGTGCCATCATCATGGTGAGCAGAGCATATGATGCTATATTGAAAGGTACGCCCAGAAACGTATCGGCACTGCGCTGGTAAAGCTGCAGGCTCAACTTGCCGTCGGCCACGTAGAACTGGAAGAATGCGTGGCAAGGAGGCAGGTTCATATTCTTAAGGTCAGCCACATTCCAGGCGCTCACAATTATGCGACGTGAATCAGGATTATGCTTGATGGTATCCACAGCCTCCGATATCTGGTCAATGAATCCGCCGTCATAATCGGGCCATGAGCGCCACTGATAACCGTATATATGTCCCAGATTGCCGTCAGGATCGGCCCACTCATTCCAGATGCGCACACCGCGCTCCTGCAGCCACTTGGCGTTGGTGTCACCGTTCAGGAACCAAAGCAGTTCATAAATGATTGACTTAAGGTGCAGTTTCTTGGTTGTGAGCAGAGGGAATCCCTCCTCCAGATTGAATCGCATCTGATGCCCAAACACGCTCAGGGTACCTGTACCGGTGCGGTCACCTTTCTGCACTCCCTCGCGGAGTATCCTTTCCAGCAGATCTAAGTACTGTTTCATAGGTTATTCTTTTCTAGTCTGCGAATATACTGATTTTTTGGCTTACCTTCGCGGTAGAATTGACGTAAGGTTATGGCATTTAGTCAGGAATTTATCAACATATTGGATCAGATACTCCAGGCCGATGAAAAAGCGAGTCTGCTCAAAGCCCTTGAAACAGAGCCCCAGGTAAGCATCCGGTTCAATCCCCTCATCCCTGAAGCCCGGAACCTTGCGCTTGAATCACTTGACTCCAAGGCCGATGGCCAGGTACCCTGGGCACAGAATGCCATATACCTTGACCACCGCCCGCAGTTCACTCTTGACCCCCTGATACATATGGGCTGCTACTACGTGCAGGAGGCATCGTCCATGTTCCTGGAGCAGGCCGTACGCAAGTGCGTATCGGGTCCCGTAAAAGCGTTGGACCTTTGTGCCGCACCTGGAGGCAAATCCACGCTGCTGGCATCGCTCCTACCTGAGGGCAGTCTGCTGGTAAGCAACGAGATACAGCGTGGCCGTGCCCAGATTCTGGCCGAGAACATGACCAAATGGGGCCGCCCGGGCGTAATGGTCACATGCAACACTCCCAAGCAGATAGGTCAGTCAAGCCTGATGTTTGACCTTATTGCCGTCGATGCGCCCTGCTCCGGTGAGGGAATGTTCCGCAAGGATGAGGGTGCAGTGACCGATTGGAGCCTGCAGAACGTAGAGATGTGCGCCTCACGCCAGCGACAGATAATAGAGGACGTATGGCCTGCACTCAAACCCGGCGGCTACATGATATACAGCACCTGCACGTTCAACCGCCATGAGGATGAGGATAACGTGCAGTGGATAATGGAGCAGTTCGGAGCCCAGGCCATACCCATAGAGACCAAACCTGAATGGAACATAAAGGGTTCACTTACCGATAAAGACCTGCCGGTCTATCATTTTATGCAGCACCTTTCACGCGGCGAAGGCTTTTTCCTATGCCTGTTGCGCAAGCCCGAGGGTGCATTCCGTCCGGTAGGCCCCAAGCCTTTAAAAAGCGATCCGTCCATCCCGGCAGAGTGCCGCAAGTGGCTTGATTCCGCAAACAATTACGAGTTCATAATTAAGGGAGAGTCTCTTTATGCCCTACCCCAGGAATTGGCAGCAAGCATGAATCAGGTGTCACAGGAGCTCTACCCCCTTGTCCCAGGCATAGAAACTGCAGTCCGCAAAGGGCATGACTGGGTACCGGCGCATGCCTTGGCCATGAACAGTGCGCTCAACAAAGATGCATTTGCACAGGTTGAGGTAACACGCAAGCAGGCCCTGGAGTATCTTCATTGTGATGCCCTGCATCTGGAAGATGCCCCGCGTGGCATAGTTCTGCTCACATATAGGAATATTCCGCTGGGATTTGCCAAGAATCTGGGTAACCGGGCCAACAACATGTACCCCCAGGAGTGGAGGATAAGAATATCGGTAAGCTGATCAATTACCGCCAAACAGGCCGTATGTAGTACGGATAACACGGAATTCGGTACGGCGGTTAAGCTGATTGCATATTTCCTGCTGGTCCTCAGGCAGTTTCTTTATGAATGCCTCGGTAAGGACGTCGTTCTCCTTAAGAAAAGCATACTGCTCTGCGGCTTTCCTGTTTACGGTCTTTGGAGTGGTTTCGCCGTAACCGCGCGCAGTAAGACGTTTATTGTCAATTCCGTGTTCTATCAGGTATGCAACCACGCTTTCGGCACGTTGCTGGGACAGGCGTTTGTTATAATCATCATCACCTTTGTAATCACAGTGAGCGCCAATCTCAATAGTCACGCCTGCATTGTCCTTGAGTAACTGAACAAGTTCGTCAAGTGATTCGGCCGATTGCAATGTTAACGTAGCACTGCCGAATTCAAAGAATATGTTGTCTATCATTACCGGCTTTGATATCGAAGACAAAGGGAACTGCAGTACATATTCACGGTCCTGGTCAGTACTGTCGGCAGTAACCTCCTGCTTGTAATTCATAAAGCCTTTGGCCGTACCCAACAGCAGGTAACTTACACCGGGGGTTATACGCTGAGTGAAAGAGCCGTCCTCCCTTACACTCAGTTTCATGTTGGTGCCGTCATTACCTATCAGATATACCAGCGCATCGGGCAGTTCATACCCGTCTTTCTCGTATACCCAGCCGGTAATTTTCTGAACAGTTTCGGGCAGTTCAAAGCTCCATATGTGGTCTCGACCCCGACCGTCATTACGGTTACTGCTAAAGAATCCGCGCGTATAATCGCCCTCAAACGTCATGCCAAAATCATCCCCGGCTGAGTTTATGGGCGTCCCCATATTGGTCACGGTCCATGTACTGTCATTGGTACTCACCGCACGAAATATATCCAGACCGCCCAGGCCGGGACGACCGTCGGTCGAGAAATATAGCTCTCCGTTACGACGGAACGTTGGGAACATCTCATTTCCCGGGGTATTGATTTCCGGTCCCAGGTTCTCGGCACCAATAAGGCGTCCTCCCACCGGCACACGCCAAATGTCCATGCCTCCGTAGCCACCATCCATATCGGACACAAAATAGAGCCATTTGCCGTCGGGCGATGCTGCCGGATGAGCATAGTTGTATATGGTGTCCGATGCCGAGCTGTACGGCTTGCCTGCACCCCATGCGGCGTCACTGCGACTTGATTCATATATTGTTGCAGGACGCGGCTGCTGCGGGTCCGATGAGCAATAGGTGTAGTACATGGTCTTAAAGTCCGGACTGAACGAGCAGGTGCCGTCCTCGAACGCAGAATTGGGACCGCCCTCTATAGGTTCAGCTTTCTGCCATTTGCCTTTCTCGTCCTTGCGGACCACAAAAAAATCGCAACTCTTCATGCCGGTTATGCCGTTAATGTCTTCGCCTGTACACTCTTTTCGGGTGGATGTAAAGATTATCTGGTCATATTCCGCACTGGCAAATATCGGAGACCAGTCGGCATAGCGGCCGTTCATTATATTGTCCTTCTTGACGGTATAACGTGTAGGGTTGTCTTTCCAATCCTGAATAAGATTGCACGACTCAAGTCCTATCTGAGCCAGACGGTCATCAGGGTCATACTCAAGAGCTATCATATAGTTCTTTTCGGCATCCTTTAACTTGCCGCTGATACGCTGCATATCGGCCAGATGCCTGTACACTATACTGTCAGGATACTTGTAGCGGACTGCGTTCTGGTAGGCGGCAAGAGCGCGGGGTACATAACTGATACGACGATAACTCTCTCCCAACTTGAATGCGGTACTGGCACGCAGATCCTTTTCTTTTGGTGGTATGCCCGAATAGGCTTTCTTATACTTTGAGGCGGCATCGGTATACTCACCCAACGCAAAGCTTTGGTCACCCTTACGCAGACTGACCTCGGCCCCGCAGCCGCAAAACAGCAACAGGGTCGCCACTAATCCGTATGCAGCCAATCTATTCATACCATATAATAACGTAAAAAAGCCTGCTATATTGCAGACGGCGCAACGGTAACAAAACAACAGAGGCCTTTGCGTCCTGCAAAAGCCTCTGTAATTACACAAGTATCTGTAATACTGTTACTTTCTCTCTTGAGTCTTTTCCTTACCGGCAGAGTATACAATATTCTGGGCTTTGGCCTTTCTAAGCTCCTGCTTAACATCGGTTACAATACCCATCTCGGTACCCTTATCTACCTTAAGTGACATCTTCATGAAAGGTTTGTCGTGCTCGACCATGCCTTCACGCTCAGCCCTTACAAAGTCACGTACGTCTTCGGGGTTGGCAAACGCATCATTCAACTGGATACGAGGAGCCGAACCGTAGATAGCACGCCACTGTGCCAAAGGAGGACCTATATAGATGTGTGATACAAGAGATTTCTTTTCCAACTTCTCGATTTCGGATGTACCGTTAGGAGTCTTATACTGGACCTTTACCTCCTCTTCACGCATTGATGTTACCATCATAAAGAAGAACAGAACGGTGAAAATCAAGTCAGGAAGTGACGAAGTATTCAACTCCGGCATTTCTCTTTTTCCTTTACTTCTGAATTTACTCATAGCTCATTCTCCGTATGTTCTAGGTTCGGCCTCCGAAATCTTAGAGGCATACATGGCACGTGCATAACTCTTTTGGTCATCGGTGCAGTCCTCGTAGGCCTTACCGAATGTCTGCTTGCACCATTCAGTTCTCAATTCGCTGTATGCTCTTGATAGTTCGTGCTGGACTTTAAAATAGATCTCGTAGTTTGTCACACGGTCAGTCTGTAATGAAATTACATGCTTGATTGTGGTGACTACAGGTCTGAAATCTGGAATTACATACTCTTCCTTAACCGGAAGGTTTGCATTGTCGTTAGGATTGGCAATGAATTCCTTTGCTATATCCTTGAGTTCAGAGATGTCTATTACTTGACCTTTTATCACACCATTCTTAATGAATATCTCATTCTGCTTGTTAACCTGGACCGTCATTACGTTACGCTCCTTGATTTCAAGCTTCTGGTCTACTGCATCCGGATCCCAATCAGGAAGACGACGGGAAAGACCCGAGTCTGTATCCATTGATGTGGTCACCAGGAAGAATATCAGCAGGATGAATGAAATATCAGCTGTTGAAGACTGGTTAAGTCCGGGAACTTTTCTTCCACTTTTTCCCATAACTCTGATTTGTCAAGTGTTACTGATTATCTTTTCTTGAAAATTCCAAGCATTGACATAAGAGAGCAGAGCAGTGATACTACAACCAGTGCATATATTGAATAGAGGCACATGTCTGAAAGTATCAACTCCCATGGGGTTTCAACAAGCTCCTTGTTTCCAAGACGTACAGCAGTGGTGTCAGCCAGGAAATATGACGCACCGATAATTGCAAAAGTCAACAGGAAAACAATGCCTGCAAAGCCGGTCTTAGCTCCTTTAGTCTTAGACTTCATGCTTCTGAAAGCAGCTGAAATACCAAATATCACAATAGCACCTGCGCAGATTGCTACAAGAGAGTAGAGCCATATAAGCAGTACACCTGTGTAACGGGGAGCTGTAAGGGTAGAATTGTTAAGGTATTCAGTGTCTCCGTATCCAACACCGAAGAACATAACAAGAACTGCGGCAGAAAGGATAAACAGAATACCAAGGACCCAAGAATTAGCCTTAATTTGTTTATTATTCTGGTTTTCCATAACAGTTCTTTATTATTACTTCTTGAACTTCAAGTTGTATTTCATTATAATGTCGAGCAGGCTTACTGAAGAATCCTCCATATCAGTATTGAGAGCCTCTACCTTACTCAGAATGTAGTTATAGAACACCTGAAGAATAAGAGCTACGATAATACCGAAGATGGTTGTGATAAGAGCAACCTTCATACCGCCGGCAACAACGTTAGGTGAAATATCACCAGCCTTCTGGATGTCATCGAATGCCTGTACCATACCGATCACAGTTCCCAAGAATCCCAGTGAAGGAGACATTGCTATGAACAGGGTGATCCATGAGAGGTTCTTTTCAAGGTTCGAAGCCTGAACGCTGCCGTAAGATACAACTGAACGCTCAACTACGTCAAGACCCTCATCGATTCTCATCATACCCTGATAGCAGATTGAAGCTACAGGACCGCGGGTATTGCGGCAGATTGTCTTGGCACCTTCTACATCACCGTTCTCAAGGGCTGTCTGGATATCCTCAAGAAGCTTCTTGCTGTTGATTTCGGAAAGGCTCAGGAAAATGATACGCTCAATGCAGAGAGCAAGACCAAAGATCATGGCAATGGCAACCAGAGCCATGAAGCCTGCACTACCTTCAATGAACTTAATCTTGATTGTCTTGTGAAGACCCTGCTTTGCTTCAGCCTCCTCAACCTGTGCAGGAGCGGCCTGTACTGTCTCATCAGCCTCTGATACTGAAGCTGAATCCTGAGCAACTTCCTCAACGGCAGCTGCTTCTGTCTCTTGAGCATTGATTGTCTGGTTAACTCCGAAAGTAAGGAGTCCCATCATTGCAACAAATGCAAAAACCTTTTTCATTTGAGATAATTTTTAGTTGTTAGTTATTATTTTTTTAATTAAGTCAGTATTGTCAAAAAAGCGGAAAGACGGGGATTCGAACCCCGGATACGCTTTTGGCGTATACACGCTTTCCAGGCGTGCCTCTTCAACCACTCGAGCATCTTTCCCTTCAGGCACAAAAAAGTGAGCTTATGCCCTCATGTAGCGGCCTGTTTATCTAAAATTGACCATTTTATCCCCTTTTTTTATATACTTTTGCAAAAAACAGAGCGGTTCCACGCCCTATGGGAAAAGAATTCAGGATATATAATGTGTTACGTCCGCTGGGATGGTTATACGGAGCTTTCACAACCCTGCGTAACTATCTGTTTGACCATGTGGGCCGTCTTAGTTCCACCTTTCCCGTACCGGTCATATCGGTCGGCAACATTACGGTTGGCGGAACCGGCAAAACGCCTCATACTGAATATCTGGTTTCATTACTCAAGCAAAAGGCCCGTGTGGCAGTCCTGAGCAGGGGTTACGGCCGATGCACAAGCGGTTACATACAGGCCCAAGCCACATCGGACAGCCGCACGATAGGCGATGAGCCACTGCAGATACACAACCGTTTTCCTGATATTGATGTAGCCGTATGTGAAAACCGCGCCAAGGGCATTAACACCCTGTTAAGCACTTGCAGCCCCGGGGTAATAATCCTGGACGACGCCTTCCAGCACCGAAAGGTTACCCCCTCGCTCAACATTCTGCTTGTAAACTACAACCGCAACATATTGTCCGATGCCATGCTGCCCGCCGGCCTGATGCGCGAGAGTGCCAAAGGACGCAGGCGTGCGCATATTATAATTGTGACCAAATGCCCTGACAATCTGAGTCAGCAGGAAATGGACAGCATGGCCACCTCTTTAAGGATAGACAAATCCCAACAGGTATTCTTTACGGCCCAGCAGTACGGCACACCTTATCCGTTTGGCAAACCGGAAAGCCCGTCGGACCTCCCTCAAGGACCTGTCCTGGCGGTAACCGGCATAGCATCGCCCCAATCAATGCAGGATGAGCTAAGCCGCATGGGGCACCAGGTTACCCTGATGACCTATCCGGACCATCACCGTTACAATAACCAAGACATTAATAGTATTACCGGCAAGCTGAATAGCCTGGGCCCTGATGCATTCATAGTAACCACAGCCAAGGATGCGGCCCGTCTGGCAGACCTGGATATGGATGCCGGTCTTTGCGGCAAGATCCACGTATTGCCTGTTGGCGTCAGGCTCCTGCGTGACAGGGAGTTGTTTGACCGCACCGTGACAGAGCACGTGAAATCATTCGGAAAATAAAAATCAAACTTAAATATGGCACAAATAAAACGCACAGAGATTGCCCAGTTGGGCGAATTCGGACTTATAGACCACCTTACCAAGGAACTCAAGCCACAAAACCCCTCCACCCTTTACGGAGTGGGCGATGACTGCGCCGTGCTGGACTATTCCGGTAAGGACAAGGAGGTGCTTGTAACCACCGATATGCTCATGGAGGGCGTCCATTTTGACCTCACCTACGTACCCCTCAAGCATCTGGGATACAAGAGTGCCATGGTAAACATATCCGATATATACGCCATGAACGGCACTCCCCGCCAGATGACCTTATCCATAGCCCTGAGCAAGCGCTTCTCGGTAGAGGATATGGAGGATTTCTATGCCGGAGTGGTGCTGGCCTGCCAGCGTCACGGAGTGGACCTGGTGGGAGGCGACACCACATCCTCGCTTACCGGACTTGCCATAAGCATAACCTGCATTGGTGAAGCCCAGAAAGGAACGGCCGTATACCGCAACGGAGCCGGTCAGAATGACCTGATATGCGTATCAGGCAATCTGGGCGCAGCCTACATGGGTCTGCAGCTGCTGGAACGCGAAAAAGCCGTATTCAACAGCACTCCCCACGATGCAAACGAACCTTTCAACCCCGATTTTGCAGGCAAGGAGTACCTGCTGGAACGTCAGCTAAAACCCGAGGCCCGCGGTGACATCATTAAGGAACTGCGTGAGGCAGGCATCCAGCCCACCGCCATGATGGATATATCCGATGGCCTGTCATCGGAACTCATACACATATGCAAGCAGAGCAACACCGGCTGCAGCGTATATCAGGAGCGCATCCCAATAGACTACCAGACAGCCGTAATGGCCGAAGAACTGAACATGGACGTGTACACCTGCGCCCTTAACGGCGGCGAGGACTACGAACTCCTGTTCACCGTCCCCCTGACCGACCACGACAAGATCATCCAGCTAAAGGACGTAAAACTCATCGGCCACATGACCCGCCCCGAGCTTGGCCGCCACTTAGTGACCAAATCCGGGCAAGAAGTCGAACTAAAAGCCCAAGGCTGGACCAGCAACCTATAAATTGAGAATTGAAAAAAGCATCCGTCAGATGCTTTTTTCAATGTTCCAAGTAAAGGCGCGGAGGCCCAGCTTTTCGGTCGCGACGTCCATAGCGTGCAGTTTTTCCAGGATGATATCAACCTTGTCGTCATCAACCATGGAGATGATGCCCGAGCACATTGACGGCCACGCATGGTTGCCGTAGTGAGGCTGTCCCGTCTTGGAGCCCCTACCCTGCAGCTGCTCCACCATGGAAAAACCGCGGCAGTTGTTGGTAGTGAGCAAGTCAATTATACGCTCCGTATATGACTGGTCAAATGTTATGAGTATTGCTTTCATATTTACTTTGGCTGTTAGCTATTGGCTGTTGGCTACCATCCGGTCGGCTTTAAAAGCCAAAGGCTAATAGCCAATAGCCATGGTTTGATTAATGTTTTGCAGTCTTGTCATGAATGAACTGATCCTTATTCTCGGCCCAGAAGGCAGCCAGCTCCAACTGTTTGCGGTGCTTGCGGCGTGCTTTCTTGATTCCAGTACTCTGGAACATGCAGTATAGAGTAGGTACAAGAACCAGTGTTAGTATGGTCGAAACGGTAAGTCCGCCAATAACCGATATACCCAGAGGCCTCCACATGGCCGATCCCTGACCCTGGCTGAGAGCCATAGGAATCATTCCAAGAATGGTGGTAAGAGTAGTCATGAGCACAGGACGCAGACGGCTGCGGGCTGCTGTAACGGTCGATGTCACGGCCGACATTCCACGCTCGCGGCAAAGACCGGTGTAGTCAATGAGCACGATACCGTTCTTAACCACGATACCAATCAGCATTATACCGCCCAGCACACTCATCAGGTTAATGGAGGTGCCTGTCAACCAGAGTGCAATGAGCACACCGCTCAGGGCAAACGGTATTGAGAACATGATGATGAACGGCAGTGTGAGTGATTCAAACTGTGCGGCCATCACAATGAACACCAGCATTATGATAAGCAGAGCCAGGGTTGCCATATCGGCAAAAGACTCCTGCTGATCCTCATAGTCACCCGATATCTGAACGTTAACGCCCTCGGGCAGGTCCATGCCTGCTATAATCTTCTGACCGGCCTCAACAACATCACTCAGAGCTGCACCACCGGCAATCACGCAGGTAACGGTATTGATACGCTGACGGTCCTTACGCTGAATGGTAGGCGGAGTGAACACCTCCTCCAGGTGACCTACGTCACGTACGCGAACGGCATTGGTGCCGCTTCCGTAAAGCAGGATGTTCTCAATATCCTCAAGCTGGGTACGGTATTCGGGAGCGTAACGCACCTTAATATAATACTCCTCGCCGTCCTCACGGAAATATGATGCGGTAGCACCGTAAATACGGTTACGCAGATATGTGGCAGCTGTTGACAGGTTCAGGCCATGCTGAGCCAGTTTTTCGCGGTCAAACACCACCTCATATTCAGGCTGGTAGTTGTCACGGCTTATGTATGCCTCACCTACTCCCTCAACATTCTTCATTGCGGCAAGCAACTGTGCGGCAACCTCATCGGTCTCGTTAAAATCATAACCGTAAATCTCAAACTCGGCCGAAGACTGGCCACCCATGCTCATGCCTCCACCGGCCACAACCATGAAACGTTCAATCTCAGGACGGGCATTAAGGTCGGCACGCATCTGAGCTACTACATCATCCGATGAAATGCTGCGCTCACCAAGTTCCTTAAGCGATATGGTGAATGAGATTACATGTGTACCGTTGGTCTGCATTGATGCAAAAGTGTTGTTCTCATCGGCAGCACCAACACGGAAGTTACATGTAACCAGGTCATCGGCATAACGTTTCATCCACAGGTCAGAGAGTTCCTGGGCCACGTTGCGCGAACGGTCGGTATTTGTATTTATAGGCATGTAGATGGTTGCCGAAATACGTGACTGCTCATCGGAGGGGAAGAACTCTGACTTAAGGTCTCCGGCTGTGAACAGTGATGCCACAAACAACAGCAGGCAGGCCAATACCACCAGTTTGCGGTGACGCACTGCCTTGTTTATAAGGCGTGAATATGCATGGTCCAGACCGTCAAGTGCCTTCTGTATGGGACGATAAATGATGGTGTGTATACGGCTACCCTTCTTTTCCAGCTTAAGCATACGTGAGCAGAGCATAGGAGTAAGGGTAAGTGATACTGCCAACGATATGGCAATGATGATACACATCATCCAACCCAACTGCTTGAACATGATACCTGCCATACCCGACATCATGGTGAGCGGGAAGAACACGGCAAATATTGTCATGGTCGATGCCATAACTGATACGGCAACCTCGTTGGTAGCATGAATTGCAGCCTGTTTGGGGTTGGCACCGCGCTCAATGTGGGTGGTAATATTCTCAAGTACCACAATGGTATCATCCACAACCATACCTATTGCAATGGTCAGCGAACTCAGTGAAATGATGTTCAGAGAACCATCGGTCACGAACAGGTATATGAACGATGCAATCAGTGACAGCGGGATAGTGATAGCCACAACCACCGTAGCACGCCAGCGTCCGGTAAACAGATAAACCACCAGAACCACGAACAACAGGGCGTACGCAATGGTCTCGGCCAGTGAATTTACAGTCTGTATGATATCCTGTGAACCGTCATTTATAATACCGATGTGAATGTCGCTGGGCAGGTTCTTTTCAAGTTCGGGCAGAGCCTTGTTCACCTTGCGGCAAATCTCAACGGTATTGGCACCGGTCTGTTTTTGGATAACCATCATGGCACCCTGTACACCGTTGTTGTAAGACTCCTGTGCACGCTCCTGGGTGCGGTCAACAATCTGTGCCAGGTCACTCAAGTAAACGTTACGTCCGCCAACCGATGCCACAACCAAGTGAGCCATGTCACGCGGATCCTTGAATTCACCGTCCACACGCAGGGCATATGTCTCATTACCAACATCCAGGTTTCCGCCCGGAACGCTGCGGTTCTCGGAACCTATCATGGCAGCAATGGCCTCAATCGTCAGGTTGTATGCCTCCAGTTTGGCAGGATCGCAATATACATAGATCTCACGCTGGGGAGCACCCGTAATAGATACCGTACCCACACCAGGGATACGTGCCAACGGGTTAACCACGTTCTCATCCAGAATCTTGTACAGGGCACTCTGACTTTCGCCAGCCTGGACAGACAGCAACATGATAGGCATCATGCTGGTATCAAACTTGAATATGATAGGCGAACCGGCACCGTCAGGCAGTGAGTTGGTTATCATGCTCAACTTGTCACGCACATCATTGGTAAGGTCATCAATGGAGTATCCAAACTCAAACTCAAGGGTAATGACCGATACGTTCTCCGATGATTTTGATGTAATATGCTTGATATGCGTACAACTGTTCAGCGTATTCTCAAGCGGACGGGTTACGTTATTCTCTATATCCGATGCATTGGCACCGTTATAGTAGGTAAACACCATGATGGTGTTTGACTCAATGTCAGGCAGCTGGTCAATGGGCAGCTTGGAGTATGAGAACAAGCCGAACACCACTACAGCCACAAAACATAGCGCCGTAAATATGGGTCGTTTGACCGAACTTTCGTATAAACTCATGTTTTATCCGGATTTACTTTTCAACTTCAACTTCCTTGCCGTCAGCAAGCTTTGCCTGACCTGCAACAACCACCTGCGCTCCGTTTGGAACGCCCGATATCAACTCATAGCGGTCACCCAGACGCTGTCCCAGTTCAACCTTGGTGTACGATACCTTGCCGTTGCTGTAAACATATACAAAACGGTCGCCTGAGCCGGAACGCTTTTCGATTGCAAGGTCCGGAACAACCACGTGGTTCAGGGCACCCAGGTTAAGGGTTGCACGGGCAAACATACCGGGACGCAGTTTCTGGTCTGTGTTGGCCACATTGATCTCAACCGGGAAAGTATGTGTCATGGCATCGACAGTGGGATAGATCAGCGATACCTTACCGGTAAATGTCTCACCGGGATATGCATCCAGTTCAATGTTCACCTCATCACCTTTCTTGACCTTTGAGTAATACTGTTCCGATACGTTGATCGTAAGCTTTACTGGAGCAATCTTCTGAACCACCAGAATGGCCTGACCGCCGTAAAGGTCACCATTGTCATAGTTACGAGCTGTCACCACACCGTCAATGGGGCTCTCCAGACGGGTGTTCTCCTTAAGGGTCTGGAATGACTTGCGGGCCACCTCCAGCTGCAGGTTAACGTTATCCCACTCTGACTTGGAAACGCCTCCCACCTTATAGAGCTGGTCTATGCGGTTAAACTCTGTCTCCAGATTCTTGAGCTGCATCTCCTGCTGGCTCAGAGTGGTCTCGTCCATCTCAACCAGAATCTGTCCTTTCTTGACATTATCGCCTACCTCAACCTTGATACGGCTAATTCTGCCCGGCGAAGACGGAGCAATGTTGTTCTTTATCTCACCGACAATAGTTGCCGAGTAAACCTGAATCTGAGCTACCGGTTCTTCGGCCACCTTGGCAAGCTTGACAAGCGGTTTTGCGTTAGGATCCACAAGCGGAGCCTGAGCACTCTCTTTCTTTTTCTGCCCGCAGGCTGCCAAAAGCAGCATTGAGCAGAGAGCAATTCCTAAAATTCTGAATGCTTTCATATTCTGTATTTATTTGTTTTTACTTCTTAACCTGTAATTTTTCCTCGTTTCCAAGCACCTTGTCAAGGTCGGCCTTGGCTGCCAGATAGTTGTATATGGACTGGCTGTAAGTAAGCTTGGCCTGTGTAAGTGACACCTCACTGTTGTTAAGCTCCAGGATTGTACCCTTACCTATCTCATAGCGTTTGCTGGCAATCTCACGACCCTTCTCAGCCTGCTCAATGGCCTCATGGTTACTGGCCACCTGCTCGGCACTTGCTTTCATGTTGTCCACATAACTGCGAACCTGCATATTAAGCTGCTTTTCGGTATAGCCAATGTTTTCGTTCAACTGGCTAATCTGCAACCTGGTGCTGCGCAGTTTGGTAAAGTTACCAATGCGGAAAATAGGCACCGACAGCGACAGTACTATCGATGAACTCTTGGCCCAAGTGTAATCAAACACATTCCAGTTGTCATTATAAAGAGACTGGAACGAATATGTTCCGGCCAACGAAAGAGTTGGCAGAAAGTTCATTTTCTGCATGTGGAGCGTCTGGTTAAGCATAGTCTCATTAAGCTTTAGCTGACGCATGTTGGTATTGTTTGCAAGAGAATAACCGCCTGCCTGCAGCGCTTCACCGTAAAGAAGGTCTTCATAATCCTCCAGGCTGCCCTCCACTACAATCTCGGTCTCAGGGTCAACACCCATAAGCACCATAAGCTGCAGTTTAGCAAGTGATACGGCGTTGCGTGCCTGAATAACCGTAGGGTTAAGGCTGCGCAACTGAACCTCGGCACTGATCTTGTCATATTCGCTGGTACCACCCAGTTCATACAATGACTTAACCACATCAAAGTTCTTTTGTGCCTGCTCAAGGCTCTTGCAAAGCACATCATAGCTGTCCTGAGCCAGAATGACCTGATAATACGCCTTGGTTACCTGATTGACCAGATCCAGTTTGGAACTGCGGCTCTGCTCAATGGCATTTATCAGATCGGTCTTGGTCATATTCATGGTAGCATATACGGTAGGAGCAAATATAGGCATACTGATCTGAATCTGTCCGTTCCATGTACTGGTATTGTCCTGACCCATCTTGAACTCCATGCCGTTCAGTTTCATCAAAGCAGCAAGTAACGTATATTGGACCGTACCGCTAAAATCCGCACTGGGCAACAGAGTCTGCCATGCCTCATCCTTACTGATTTTCTTAACCTCAATCTGCTGTTCGGCCACCTTGATGGTAGGGTTGTCACTCAGTGCAATGTTGAGTGCATCATCAAGTGTCAGTTTAAGAACAGCATTCGTGCCGGCGGTCTGAGCATTTACGGCCACCCCTGTAACAAAGGCAACCGCAAACAGAATGCCGGTCTTTCTTAAAATGCCTCTTTTCATTATCTGTTATTTGATTTATACCTATACTTTTCAAGTTTTGCCATACCCTTGGGTGAGGCAATTCCACGCAACAGGACTACAAGCGTGCCGTCAATCAGTTCATCGTACCGGAACTCGCCCCTATCGGCCTCCTTGTTGGCCATTGTACCCATAGCACTGAATGCTTTCATGAGCACGTCCATGTTAAGGTCATCACGGAACACGCCCTGCTTTACGCCCAACTCCATGAAACCGCGCATACGGCGCGCCATGTCAGCCAGATGCTCATGAAACAGCTTTTTAAGTTTGGGATACTTGTCCATATCCTCAAACTTGTTATGGTCTCGCTCGCGTGATTCATTAATAAGGACCTCCAAATGCTTAAGGAACACCGTAAGCACATCCTCCTCCCTGCCAATCTCCTCCTCAAGCATCTTTGACATGCGTGCTATATGCCTGTTCATGCACTCCAAAAGGAGCTCCTCCTTGCTGCCAAAAATCTCATAAAGGGTACGTTTGGAGACCGATAACTCCTGCGCCACATCATCCATTCGCACAGAAAGATTGCCACACCGCAGAACAATCTCCGATGTGGTCTCAATAGCCCTCTCACGAATCTCCTCCCTATTTGACGGATTGATTATCATTATTCGTCCTTTATTTCAGGGCGCAAAGATACAAGAAAACTCCACGCACCGCGCAGAGTTTTCCGACTAAAATACTCTATTTAGCCATTTTTAGCACTTGCCGACAAAAGCGGACCGTCCCGTTTATCTTATTCTGAAAGAAGGTCCTTGAGAAATGCGTCAAGGTCTTCATCCAAGCCTTGCATGAGGCTTTGGCTGAGCAGGGTGTTGTCATCGTCAAAGAGCATGAGCTCGGCCACAGTCTCGCGGTCATCGTCAACCAGGACAAATGAGAATGG
This sequence comes from uncultured Bacteroidales bacterium, assembly GCA_902760965.1. Lineage (GTDB taxonomy): Bacteria > Bacteroidota > Bacteroidia > Bacteroidales > Bacteroidaceae > Colenecus. The sequence goes on from CACWIN010000001.1 coordinate 18,137, forward strand.
TTTCCAGATGGCAAGGTTTTCCAACGGCTGCACCTGGTCAATATCCTTAAGGATACGGCGCAACGCCTTTTCCATTACCTGGTAAAAATCCTCCTCGGGTATCTCAACCAGGTCCGATAGTCTGGTGGTGGCCAGATCGCGGTCATCATCACTTACGGTCACTTCGCCCGTTTCACGTATGGGCATGATATGGATGTCCGTTACAACCGACTGTTCTTTCGGACCACGGAACTCTTTCAAAGCCTCGTTAATGAGTGTCTTGATTTCCTGAAATGATGATTCGCTCAATCTCATAGCTGTATGGTTTTTTGTTGTTTACAGACCTTGGCCGTGGCAGTTCTTGAACTTTTTGCCGCTGCCGCACGGGCAGGGGTCATTACGTCCCGGTGTCTTGTCCACACGGATAGGTTCACGAACCTGCTGACGGGTGTCGCGTCCGGCTGCTGCACGCTGGTTTGGATCTCCCAGATCGCTACTGCGGTTCTCGGTGTACTGACGGCGCTGCTGACGGTTCTGTGCCGGGGCCTCACGTACCTGTTCGGGATCGGGCTCAGGAATCTGGCCGCGCATCAGGATTGATACGGTCTGGTCATTCATCTTGTTGACCATATTGTCAAACAGGGTTACGGACTCCAGCTTGAATATAAGCAACGGGTCTTTCTGCTCGTAGCTGGCGTTCTGGACGGAGTGCTTAAGTTCATCCAGTTCACGAAGGTTCTCTTTCCAGCACTCGTCTATGGTGTGCAGCATGATTGCCTTCTGGAACGATGTAACCACGCTCTTGCCGTCACTGTCATATGCCTCCTTAAGGTTGCACGGAATCTGATATACGCGGCGGCCGTCAGTAATAGGAATCAGTATGTTCTGATAGCGGTCACCCTGCTCCTCGAATACCTTCTTTATTACAGGAGTGACTATCTGGGCCATGCGGTCGCACTTACGCTTAAAGTTGTCCATTGCGGCTGCAAAGATTCGGTCCGAAATCTCATCCTGTTTCATCTTTTCAAACTCCTCCTCAGTGAAGGGCAGCTCTATGGCCAGCACGCGGAATGCCTCCATCTGCAGGCTTTCGTAATCGGCGCAGTTCTCAACTGCTCCGGCTGAGCGGTCCCAGATCATATTGGCTATATCCATGCCAATACGCTCTCCAATCAGGGCGTGACGTCGCTTTTCGTATATTACGGTACGCTGCTTGTTCATTACGTCATCGTACTCAAGCAAACGTTTACGTATACCAAAATGGTTCTCCTCAACTTTCTTTTGAGCCTGCTCAATACGCTTGGTAATAAAGCTGTTCTCAATCATCTCATCCTCCTCAAGTCCCAGCTTGTCCATGAGCGGAGCTATACGGTCCGAACCGAACAGACGCATCAGGTTATCCTCAAGCGAGATAAAGAATACCGATGAACCCGGATCTCCCTGACGTCCGGCACGACCACGCAACTGGCGGTCAACACGGCGGCTCTCATGACGCTCGGTACCTACGATAGCCAGACCACCGGCCTCACGTACCTCAGGTGACAGCTTGATATCGGTACCACGACCTGCCATGTTGGTAGCAATGGTTACTATGCTCTTTTGACCGGCTTTGGCAACAATATCAGCCTCCTTTTGGTGCAGCTTGGCGTTCAGCACGTTATGCTCAATCTTACGCATGGTAAGCATACGGCTAAGCTGCTCGCTTATCTCGACCGATGTGGTACCAACCAGTACCGGACGACCTTGGCCAACCAGCTTTACTATCTCCTCTATTACGGCCTTGTACTTTTCACGTTTGGTCTTGTATATGCGGTCATTCTGGTCTATACGAGCTATTGGCTTGTTGGTGGGAATTACCACAACATCCAGCTTGTAGATATCCCAGAACTCACCTGCCTCGGTCTCGGCCGTACCGGTCATACCGGCCAGCTTGTGGTACATACGGAAGTAGTTCTGCAAGGTAATTGTGGCGAATGTCTGGGTTGCGGCCTCAATGTTCACACGCTCCTTGGCCTCCACAGCCTGGTGCAGTCCGTCACTCCAGCGGCGTCCCTCCATAACACGGCCTGTCTGCTCATCCACAATCTTTACCTTGCCGTCCTCGGTCACAATGTAATCAACATCGCGCTCAAACATGCAGTAGGCCTTGAGCAGCTGGTTGATTGTATGTATGCGCTCGCTCTTTACGGCGTAGTTGGTAAGCAGCTCGTCTTTCTTGGCAAGACGCTCCTCCTGGCTCAGGTCAGTCTGTGCCTCAAGCTCTGAGAGTTGTGATGCGATATCGGGCAGGATAAAGAACTCCGGATCCTTGTTGGTGCCGCTAATAAGCTCAACACCCTTATCAGTAAGGTCTACGCTGTTCAGTTTTTCATCAATTACAAAGTACAGTGGCTCAACAGCCTCAGGCATACGCTTGTTCTGCTGTTCCATGTAAATTTCCTCGGTCTTTTGCATGCCGACCTTAATGCCCGGCTCACTAAGGAATTTTATCAGAGCCTTGTTCTTGGGCAGAGCCTTAAAGCTACGGAACAATGACAGGAAGCCTTCGGCTACCTCATCCTGATTCTCGGAATGTACCTTCTTGCGGGCATCGGCCAGATACTGCGTAGCAAGACGCTTCTGAGCCTCAAAGAGCTGCTCCACCTGAGGACGCAACTGCTCAAACTGTTGGTCATCGCCCTTTGGTACGGGACCGGATATAATAAGAGGTGTACGGGCATCGTCAATGAGCACCGAGTCAACCTCATCCACGATTGCATAGTTGTGTCCGCGCTGTACCAGCTCATTGGGATTTCCGGCCATATTGTCACGCAGATAGTCAAAACCGAACTCGTTATTGGTTCCGAACGTGATATCGGCACGGTAGGCGTTACGGCGGGCCTCGGAGTTGGGCTGATGCTTGTCGATGCAGTCAACAGACAGTCCGTGGAACATATAGAGCGGACCCATCCACTCGGCATCACGCTTGGCCAGGTAATCGTTCACTGTTACCACGTGTACGCCGTTGCCTGTCAGGGCGTTGAGGAATACCGGCAGGGTGGCCACAAGGGTCTTACCTTCACCGGTTGCCATCTCGGCAATCTTGCCTTTATGCAGTACCACACCGCCAAACAGCTGTACATCGTAGTGGATCATATTCCACACGGTGTCGTTACCACCGGCTACCCAGTGCTGCTGCCACAGGGCCTTGTCACCGTCAATTACCACAAAATCATGAGTAGCGGCAAGGTTGCGGTCAAAATCGGTAGCCGTTACCTCAACCTGAGCGTTCTCAGTAAAACGGCGGGCAGTCTCCTTTACTATTGCGAATACATCGGGCAGGACCTCATCAAGAACCACCTCATAGCGGTCCAGGACCTCCTTTTCCAATTTATCTATCTGGTTGAACAGAGGCTCTCTTTCCTCTAGTTCTGTCTTTTCAACCTTAGCCTTAAGTTCCTCAATACGTTTTTTCTCAGGTATGACAAAATCACGCACCTTCTGCTTGATCTGCTGTGTTGCGGCGCGAAGCTCATCATTTGAAAGTTTCTCATACTTGGGGTAAGCTGCCTTGATCTTCTCCACCCACGGCTGAATCTCCTTGATGTCGCGGGTCTGCTTGTTTCCGAACAGTTTACCAATAAATTCGTTAAATCCCATTATGCGGTTTTTCTATTTGTTACTACTTTGTATTCAATGGCAAAAATCGTGCCGAAATGCAAAAGTAGTTATTTTTCCTTTATTTCAATAGATTGCTTAGCCACAATCTGAGCACTGGGTCACCTATTATTATTCCGGTTTCGGTCTGTTCAATCAGTTCCTTGTCAATCAGAGCCTGTTTAAGCCTTGCAATATTTGACGGGGATCCTAAATTATACTGTTCCCTTACCGATGACTCACCGAACCCTTGACTTATCCCATCAATGACTGCTCTTAAAAAATTAAGTTGATAACTTGTAAGAGACTGTGTCTGTTCAAGGAACGTTCCGGAGTTCTGTGAAACAAGATCATCTACGCCGGCATTAAAAGTGGCTTCAGTTGCGTCACGCTCTGTTAAGAGTAGTATGGAATAAGCAAGTTGCTGAACGTATGATGCCTGATATTCAACGGTCTGACATATACGTTCAATCATGGTATTGCTTATGCTTTTACCAAAAACATCGAATCTGCTCTTTATATAGGGAATCCAAGTCTCCAATGGTATAGGTTTTAGGTTCAATATCTCTCCAAAACGGTAGAATGGATAACTCTTTTTCTGAAAGAGTTTCATCATCATGTGCATCTTACTACCATAAAGACAATAACTTACACTCTTCTGTCCTTGCCATGCCGTTCTCAGTTTTTTTTGGACATTCAAGGAATCCGGGAACTCCCCTATCTGTTGGAACTCATCAATACATATTATTATGTCACATTTTTTACGCTCAGCTATCATCTGTGGTAAAGACAGAATTTCCTGTGGAGTATGCGTTTTAGGAGTAATGCCAAGTGAGACAGAATATTCTGCTGTATGGTCCGGATTTACCGAAATCTTAGGAGTCAATCTCTCTATAAAGCCTTTGGCTATTTTCTTCCATTCATCAATCTTAGATGCGGTCTGTTTAAGTAACTCGCTGGAGAAAACGTTATAAAAATCATATTCACTTCTACATGCAAATATGTCCATCCTTACTATTATCCGTTCTTTATCACTAGAAAATGATTCGGCCACCTTATTCACCAACGATGTTTTTCCCCAACGTCGTGGAGACATCAGAACAGTGTTTACTCCATATCTCATATTGGCCGACAAGCGTTCAATTTCACTCTCTCTGCCAATAAAATGTACATTATCAGCGGGCACTCCAAAAACAAAAGGTTTCTCCATAACAATCTAATTTTCAGCAAAAATATGATATTATTTTTGAATACACAAACTTGTGTTACACAATATTGTGTTACACACACTTGTGTTGTAGCAATTGGAGACTATCCCCCTATAAACTCTTTTTATCTTTTAAATCTGACTCTGAATTTCAAGGTTCTTAAGTCAGAGTATGGTCTTTTCCAAAATTTCAGACTGGATTCATCCCGTACCTACATTTACTGGACCGATCGTGTCGATCTGCCATCCGATACCATTCTTGAATACGACCAACCTATATAGTATATTCTATTAGACCGTTTTACATAATTTGCATAAAAATGTTTTGACCTATTTATAAAATAGGTAACTTTGCAGTTCATACTCCCCCCTCCCTGCGGAGAGGGGCTTTTGATTGAAAATAAATACATTAAACAGGAAAATATGAAGATTCCATTGCGTAGTGACCAGTGTACAGTAGGACGCCGCATGGCTGGAGCCAGAGCACTCTGGGTTGCCAACGGCATGAAACCTGAGCAGTTAGGCAAGCCAATCATAGCAATTGCAAACTCATTCACGCAGTTTGTACCGGGGCACACCCATCTGCATGAGGCCGGTCAGATTGTCAAGGCTGAGATTGAGCGTCTGGGCTGCTTTGCCGCAGAGTTCAACACCATTGCCGTTGATGACGGCATTGCCATGGGTCATGACGGAATGCTTTACTCCCTGCCCTCACGTGATATCATTGCCGATAGCGTTGAGTACATGGTCAATGCCCACAAGGCCGATGCCCTGGTATGCATAAGCAACTGTGACAAGATCACTCCGGGTATGCTCATGGCTACCATGCGTCTTAACATCCCTACCGTATTCGTAAGCGGCGGCCCCATGGAGGCCGGCGAGCTGGGCGATGCACATCTGGACCTTATAGACGCCATGATAAAATCGGCCGATGAGAGCGTATCGGACGCCGATGTGGAGGCAATCGAGCGCTCAGCCTGCCCCGGTTGCGGATGCTGCTCAGGTATGTTCACGGCTAACTCCATGAACTGCCTTACCGAGGTTTTAGGTCTGGCTCTGCCCGGTAACGGCACTATCCTGGCTACGCACAAAAACCGCGTCCAGCTGATGAAGGATGCAGCGGCACTCATAGTAAAGAATGCCCTCAAGTATTATCAGGACGGTGATGAGAGTGTCCTGCCGTTAAGCATAGCCAAGAAAAAGAACTTTGAGAACGCCATGAACCTGGATATAGCCATGGGCGGCTCTACAAATACCATACTACACCTGCTGGCTGTAGCCTGTGAGGCCGGTGTTGACTTTAAGATGGATGACATTGACCGTCTGTCACGTCACGTACCCTGTCTGTGCAAGGTGGCACCCAACACCCAGAAGTATCACGTTCAGGATGTTGGCCGCGCAGGCGGTGTACTGGGTATCCTGGCAGAGCTGGCCAAGGGCGGTCTGCTGCATACCGATGCCATGAACGTGACCGGTATGTCTTACGGAGAACTGATTGACAAATACAGCATACTTAAGGACAACATTGACCCAGAGGCCAAACGCATATACTCCACCGCTCCCGCACGCAAGTTCAGCAACGAGCTTGGCTCACAGGACTGCACATACAGCACCCTTGACACCGACCGCGCAGAGGGTTGCATACGTGACCTTCAGCATGCCTACACCAAGGACGGCGGTCTGGCTATCCTTAAGGGCAATATTGCAGTTGACGGCTGCGTTGTAAAGACCGCAGGCGTTGACGAGAGCATCTGGAAGTTCTCAGGTCCCGCCAAGGTGTTTGACTCACAGGAGGACGCCGTTGACGGCATACTGGGCGGCAAGGTTGTAGCAGGCGATGTAGTTGTTATCACCCATGAGGGACCCAAAGGCGGTCCCGGCATGCAGGAGATGCTCTACCCCACCTCATACATCAAGTCACGCCACCTGGGTAAGGCCTGCGCACTGATAACTGACGGAAGGTTCAGCGGCGGTACATCGGGCCTGAGCATAGGACATATCTCACCCGAGGCTGCCAACGGCGGTGCCATAGGTAAGGTTGTAGATGGTGACATCATTGACATAGACATACCTGCACGCAGCATCAACGTACGCCTGAGCGACGCTGAGCTGGCAGCACGCCCCATGCGTCCGCTCACCCGCAAGCGCGTGGTGGCCAAGAGCCTCAAGGCATACGCTAATATGGTTAGTTCGGCCGATAAGGGCGGAGTGAGGATAATTGAATAATCAAGACATGAGTAATATGATATCCGGAGCCGAGGCGATGCTCCACGCATTGCTTGCCGAAGGCGTGAACACCGTATTTGCATACCCCGGCGGCACAATAATAAAGGTGTTTGACGCACTGTATGACCACCGCAAGGACCTCAAGCAGATTCTGGTACGTCATGAGCAGGGTGCTGCGCATGCAGCACAGGGGTACGCCCGCGTATCGGGCCGTACCGGTGTGGCGATCGTTACCAGCGGTCCCGGTGCCACAAATACCATAACCGGCATAAGCGATGCCATGCTTGACAGCACACCCCTTGTGGTTATAGCAGGTCAGGTAGGTACCGAGGCATTGGGCACCGACGCTTTCCAGGAGATTGACCTGGTGGGTGTTACCCAGCCTATCACCAAATGGAGCTATCAGATACGCCGCGCCGAGGATATAGCCTGGGCAGTGGCCCGCGCATTCTACATAGCAGGCTCCGGCCGTCCGGGTCCCGTGGTGCTTGACTTTACCAAGACCGCCCAGATGCAGCAGATAGATTTCAAGCCTGCCAAGATAGACTACGTACGCAGCTATATCCCCACTCCCGATCCTGTTGAGAGCCAGATAAACGATGCCGTTCGTCTGATTGACAGCGCCAAGAAACCGCTTGTACTGGTAGGTCACGGCGTAGAGCTTGGCAATGCCGAGCAGGAACTGGCCGCTTTCATCGAGAAGGGAGACCTTCCCGCTGCACGTACCCTGCTGGGCCTCTCCGCGCTCCCATCGGACCACCCGCTCAACATGGGTATGCTGGGAATGCACGGCAACCTGGCGCCTAACGTCAAGACCAACCAGTGCGACGTTCTGATTGCAGTGGGTATGCGTTTTGACGACCGCGTTACCGGCACGCTCTCTACATACGCCAAGCAGGCCAAGATAATACATCTGGATATAGACAAGTCGGAGTTCGGCAAGAACGTAAAGCCCGATGTAACCGTACTTGGAGACTGCCGCCAGACCCTAAGGCTCATAACCGAGCGTATGGCCAAGGCTACCCACAAGGAGTGGATAGAGAGTTTCAAGCCTCTTGACAAGGAGGAGTTTGATAAGGTGATAGACAATGCCGTCAACCCGGGACAGGGCCCGATCAAGATGGGGGAGGTTGTGACCGAGGTAAGCAAGCAGTCTCCCGCCAACTCTGTTCTGGTAACCGACGTAGGCTTGAACCAGATGTTCTCGGCCCGTTACTTCAAGTACCGCATGCCACGCAGCATTGTGACATCGGGCGGTCTGGGAACCATGGGATTCTGCATGCCGGCAGCCATAGGCGCATCATTCGGCGCCCCTGACCGTATGATACTGGCATTCTTTGGTGACGGCGGATTCCAGATGAACATACAGGAGCTTGGCACCATAATGGAGAACCAGGCTCCCGTCAAGATGATACTGATGAACAACACCTACCTGGGTAATGTACGTCAGTGGCAGCAGATGATGTTCAAGAGCCGCTACTCATGCACTCACATGATGAACCCCGACTACAGCAAGATTGCATCGGCCTACGATATACCTTATCAGATGGTTACGAAGCGTGAGCAGCTTAAGGATGCCGTAAACAAGATGATCAGCGCCAAGGGGCCGTTCATACTTGAGGTTGCTGTAATGGAAGAGGAGAATGTGATGCCTATGATAAAGCCCGGTAACAGGGTTGATGAAATGATATTTGAAATTTAAATAACTTTGGCATTAGCTTTGGCTTTGGCCACCATGCGGTGCGTAAAGCCAACGCCAACGCCAAGGCCAAAGTAATAAACATATATGGAAAACGAGAAAAAACTATATACGCTGATAGTTCACTCAGAGAACATAGCCGGTATCCTGAATCAGGTTACCGCCGTGTTCACGCGCCGTCAGGTCAACATAGAGAGCCTGAACGTATCGGCATCATCAATACCCGGTGTTCACCGGTACACCATCACAACTATGGCCGATAAGGAGAGCATAGCCAAGATAGTGGATCAGATTGAGAAAAAGGTGGACATCCTGCAGTGCCAGTACTATACCGACGATGAGATATTCATGCAGGAGGTGGCACTATACAAGGTGGTTACCAGCGTTCTTACCGAGAACCCTGAGATATCCAAGATCATACGCCGCTACGGCGCCAAGCTGATTGAGGTAAACTCCACATTCTCAGTAATAGAGAAAAGCGGACTGACCGAGGATATAACGGCTCTCAACCGTGAGCTCTCCGCACAGGGCGGTTTGCTCCAGTTTGTAAGTTCAGGCCGCGTAGCCATAACCCGCGCCCGGATAGAGCACGTAAGCGAATACCTGGACAAAATGGCTGCCAGATATGGGCAGAAAGCCCATAACTGACAGCCATTTTGACCTTGGCCGTTAGCTATTGGCTATTGGCTCAAGCCAACAGCTAAAGTAGGAGCGTAAGCTTCGTAACAGCTAAAGTTATTATTAACAACTACATAAACAAAACACAATTATGAAAATGAACTTTGGTGGTGTCATTGAGGAAGTAATGACACGTGAGGAGTTCCCGCTGGAGAAAGCCCGCGAGATACTCAAGAATGAGACAATCGCAGTTATCGGTTACGGTGTACAGGGCCCTGGACAGGCTTGCAACCTTCGTGACAACGGTTTCAACGTTATCGTTGGCCAGCGTCAGGGCAAGACATTTGAAAAGGCAGTAGCCGACGGTTGGGTTCCCGGCAAGACTCTGTTCTCAATCGAGGAGGCTGCCCAGAAGGGTACCATCATCTGCATGCTTCTGTCCGATGCAGCTCAGATGCAGCAGTGGCCTAACATCAAGCCTTACCTCACACCAGGCAAGACTCTCTATTTCTCACACGGATTCGCTATCACCTGGAATGACCGCACAGGCGTTGTTCCTCCTAAGGATATCGATGTTATCATGGTTGCTCCTAAGGGTTCAGGTACATCACTGCGCACCATGTTCCTTGAGGGCCGCGGCCTGAACAGCTCATACGCTGTTTATCAGGATGCATCGGGCAAGGCTCTTGACAAGGTTCTTGCTTTTGGTATCGGTATCGGTTCTGGTTACCTGTTCGAGACCACATTCGTACGTGAGGCCACATCTGACCTGACCGGTGAGCGTGGTTCACTGATGGGTGCCATCCAGGGTCTGCTCCTGGCTCAGTATGAGGTTCTCCGTGAGAACGGCCACACTCCCAGTGAGGCATTCAACGAGACCGTTGAGGAGCTCACTCAGTCACTTATGCCTCTGTTCGCTCAGAAGGGTATGGACTGGATGTATGCCAACTGCTCAACCACTGCACAGCGCGGTGCTCTTGACTGGATGGGACCGTTCCACGATGCAATCAAGCCCGTTGTACAGAAGCTCTATGCCAGCGTAAAGTGCGGTAACGAGGCTCAGATCTCAATAGACAGCAACTCAAAGCCCGGCTACCGCGAGGGTCTTGAGAAAGAGCTGGCTGCCCTGCGCGACAGCGAGATGTGGCAGACTGGTGCTGTTGTCCGCAAACTCCGCCCCGAAAACAATTAAAGGCTTGGCCTTTAATTGTTTTAACTTTGGCATTGGCTTTGGCGTTGGCTATTAAGAGGCCTTAGCCCGAAACAAAAAAATATTGACGGAGAAATCCGTCAATATTTTTTTATAACCGCTTCGGCGGCCAAAGCCAACGCCAAAGCTAAAGTATTTCCTGATGCGACGCATCAGAAAATCTTATAGCGCTCGTCAACAATCTTAGCCTGGAAATAAAGCTCCTCAAGCATTGAGCTTGCAATGTCACGTGAAGCGATTGTTCTAAGACGGAGCTTCTCGGTATTTTCATCAAACTCTGTTGCGTACGAATCAGGAGTGATCTTTTTAGCCACGAATACGCATCCCTCACCCTTCATGGGAAGAGTAGCCTGATTTGTTGCAAGATTCATTACACTGGGACCTATGGTAGGCTCATTTGATGAAGCCGATGCCACGTAAGCGGCATTTGTAAAGTTCACAAACTGAATTGTGTCAATCTGGACACCTTCTACGCCCTTAAGCTCGTCAAAGCTCTTGTTTGCAAGTTTGTCCTTAAGAGTATCGTACTTTTTCTGGGCAAGTGCACTTGGCTTAAGCGATGCAGCTGCATCCTCAATTGAACGATAGCCTCTGGGGTGAATCTTCTCGACAGCTACCACCAGCAAACGGTCATTGGCGTTTCCAACCTCATAGATGCGTGAAACCTCACCCTCCTGAGCCGAGAAAGCCCAACGCAGAGCCTCGTGTGACTTGGCAACACCGCTTATGTTCTGGCTGTAGTTCTCAAAACCGGGATAGTAGAGCAGATGGTAATTTGAATCCTCTGCATTCTTTTTGAGCTCATCAAGAGTCTGGTTCTGAGCCACAAACAGGCTAAGATCGTTGTAAGCCTTGTTGCTGGTCTCCTCGCTGAACTCGGCGGGACGCTTTACGATTGCAAGGTTATACTTCTTGAGAGGAGTCTTTACATCATAAACCTTGATGACAAGAGTTGCAGATGAAAGATTCAGGACTGCAACCTCGTTCTTTTTCATTGAATTGAGCTTATTGATGTACAGGGCATTGTCGCCGGTAATGGTTGCAGGCTCATAAGAATCGGCTGCAATCCACTGGATGGGAGCTGACTGATTATACTTTGAAGCAATTTCCTCAAAATCGGCACCCTTCTTAAGCGCGTTGGCAATACTGTCGGCGCGGCTTGCAATCATAGCCTCGTCATCGGCAATAATCTGCATCAGGCTGAACTGGATTGAATCATAACCGTTCTCAATGCTCAAAAGCTTGAATGCGTTGTAAGTGTCATCATAAAACGAGTAGTAAGGACCGAATGTGCCGCCAACCTTTACAGAGTCAAGTCTTTCTACTACATCGTCAGGAAGGTTATTGGCCGAACGGGCAACCTCGCTGAAGCTCATTACAGAACCTGCGCGACGCAGAATTGCTGCATAATCCTCATCGGCCTCCTCAAGCTGGTTTACTATCTCATTGGTCTCGGCCATCTGTGCCTCGCGGTCAGCCTGGCTGGGTAAAATCTCATAATCAATGTAGTAAATGTCACGATTCTCGGAGTATGTATAGAGCATAGCCTTCTTTTCATCGTATGCCTTCTTTACATCGGCCGATGTAATCTCAACATCAGCGTCGGCAAGGGTTGAATAAGGCAGGGATGCCAGCAGGACATCGGCTCTCTTGATACGGTTCTCATATGAATCCTTTGCAGCGATGGGGTTTGAAACTATCGAAGCATTTACAAGTGCCTGATACTTGGAATAGAGCAGGCTTGACTTGATATTGCTCTCAATAAAAAGCCAGTAGTTGTAAAGGGTCTGATAATAGCTGTACTCCTCATATGAAACCGAGTTGGGATCCAGAGTGGTGTACGTAGCCAGGAAAGTCTTAAGGTTGTCGGCATCAAACTTACCGGTCTCATCGGCAAACGGGGTGTTAGCCAGGATGGGGTCTGTTCCACGCTCAATAAGTTCTCTTACCTCGGTATCGGTTACGGTAAGGCCAATAGCCTGGGCCTCCTTGTTAAGCAGATGGTTGCGAACCATGACAGCCCAAACCTCCTCCTTGATGGCGTTGTTCTGTTCCTCTGTAAAGTCCTGAACGTTGTTGGCGAACTTCATTACATCAGTGTACTTTTCAAGTTCTGCCTGGTATTCCATAGCTGTAATCTTGGTACCATCAATTGTACCTACATACTGAATACCCTGATTAGGACGGATAATCTTCCATGCGTCACCAAGAATAAAGGCCAGCATAGCAAGGCCGATAACGATAAGAAGCAGCGGACCTCTGCTCCTGATTTTCTGTAATGTTGCCATTTGTTTTGTTATAGTTTTTTATTTGTTCTTTCTTATGTTCTCACGCCTATGCGTGCAAAAAGCGCACAAAATTACTAAAAAATGTTCTTTAATGCCAATTATGCACCTTATTTATTAGAAAATATAATCTAATGCTGTTCAGGAGCTCTTTCTGGTCAGTTCAACCAGCTCAATTTTTGTCTCGCCCTTTTTGAGCACACGGAAGCAGTAATCCCCTACGGTAACCTTTTCGTTGACCTTTGGAAATCCTTTTGCCATGCTCAGTATCAAGCCGCCAACCGTCATGTACTCATCCGATTCGGGGATATCAAGCCCGAACATCTGGTTTACATGACTTATCTCCATTCTGCCCGACAAAAGCCAGCCGTCATCGGTCTGCTTGGCTATCAGGTTGGGAACATCGTGCTCATCCTCAATCTCTCCAAGGATCTCCTCAATTATATCCTCAAGAGACACTATTCCCGATGTGCCTCCAAACTCGTCAACCACAACTGCCAGGCTCTTTTTACGTGCCATAAGTTGTTTCATAAGCTTTTGTGCGGCAAGGGTTTCGGGTACAAAAGGAACGGTCTGGATATGCTTTTGCCAGTCATTCTTGTGGCGGAACATCTCGGACGAATGGATGTACCCTATTATGTGGTCCATATCGCCGTCATAAACCAATATCTTGGAATATCCGGTCTCAATGAACTGCTCCCGCAGCTCAGCCGACGAAACACCCTTTTCTACGGCGCATATCTCATTGCGGGGCACCATACAGTCACGGGTCTTTACGTTCGAAAAGTCCAGGACGTTCTGAAAAATCCTGACCTCCGAATCAGGCTCGCCGTCCCGGTCACCGCCCTGCAGTCCGGACTGTACAAAATAGTCCAGGTCCACTTTTGAGAAAGCCTTCTCGGTCTGTTCCTTGTCAATCCTTACGCCAAACAGTCTGAGAATCATCCTGGAAAGCCATGTAGTAAACAGGGATACCGGGTACAGGATAATGTATATCAGCCATATGGGAAAAGCAAAGATGTTAAGCTTGCGGTTGGGATTGACCCGGAACAGTGTCTTTGGCAGATACTCGGCCACCACAATGACAATCGCAGTCGACACAAGGGTCTCTACCAGGACCAGCAGGAACTCATAATCGGCCGTGTTGATGCTGTCCGGCAGGAAAGACTCTATGAGATGGGCCATCATTGTACTGTAAACCACCAGTGCAATGTTGTTTCCCACCAGCATTGTGGATATGTATATGTTGGGATTCCTGAAAAACCTTTCCAACAGTCTGGAACTGAATGTACGCTGTTCCAGATCCATCTCGAACCTTAGTCTGTCCGATGAAAGGAACGCAATCTCAAGCCCCGAAAACAGTGCGGAAAACAGGAGTGCCGCAATCAATATGTACAATGTGTGGCTCATTCGTCTTTAACAGGGAATACGCCCTCGGTCTTGCGTATGGTATAGACCGTCAGATCATTGTTGCTTTCAAAACCGTGTCCTACAATTATCTGCTTGTCCTGTTTTATCCTTATCAGGCTGTCAGAATACATCCGCTTGCTTTTGTTGTTAATAAAAAGCAGGTTGGTATCAAAAATCTCGTTCTTTACGTTCTGGGCATGGACGTTCTTTCTCAATTCCCAGAGCTCGGTTTCGGTCATGTAATAGGCGGTATCGGCAATAAGTGACGATTCCACCTGGAAAGCGGAGTCCAGTATCTCAAGATAAACACCCTTTTCCATGCTGTAAAAGGGAGGTTTCATCTTGTCAAACACCTTCCATTCCTCGGCTATCACATGATAGCGTATGGCTCCGTTCTCGGATATGTACATATCCACTCCACGCGTAGTCATGACCGATGTGGAATCACGGCTTGTAATGGCATTGCCGTACTGCTTTCCCTTATCCTTGCATGAAAAGCAGAAAAACGACGAGACAACCGCCAGGATGACGGTTGCCACGCGTATAATGGACATCGGTTTAAAACCGGTGGTACAGTTCATTTATCGGATGGTTGTAGTCTCGTTGATCCAACCCTTGATTTCGATGTTATCACCGGCCTTGTAACCGAACATAAACAGGTCCTCGGGCTGAGGTGTCTGCTTTTTGTATTGTGAGATAAGCTCATTAGCCCTTTCGGCAACCGATGAGTCAACCCTCTTGGCCTGCTCCAGCTTGTCAATTACTGCAAAATATGCGCAACGGTCAAGTGCACTCTCGTTTGACCACTTATGGTTGATTGCATAAAGCTGAGCCATCAGGATGTATGCATCACCGTAGTTGGGATTATTTGAGATTGCTTTCTGCAGGCATGAGCGGCTCTTGTCATAATTCTCCTTTGACATATAGAGAGTAGCCATGGTGTAGTAGGTGTTGGCTATGCTGCTCTTGTCATCATCAAGCTCTATTGCCTGGTTGTAGAACTCCAGAGCCTTGTTCATGTCGTCACGCTGCTTGATATAGAGCGAACCAAGGCTCTTGGCTGTCTTTGCCGACGGAGATATTGCATGTGCATACTCTGCAGCCGAAAAATAGGCATCGCTTGAGCGGCAATCCAGCTTGGTCATAAGCAGCACGATCTTATTCAGGTACTCAAGGTTATCCTTGTTCTCCTCAACCTTGGGACCATAAATGTTCTGAAGTGTCTCGCAATCGGCGGCACCGCTCTTTACAAAATAGCCGTCAATGTTGTCCTTAACCTTAATTGACTGCTCCTTGGTCTGACCCTCTTCCTGGGCGGCAATGAACTCGTCAATATAACCGGCGCAGTCAACATAGTCCTGCAACAGGGCATCACGATAAGCATCATTGTTCTTGTCCTTGAGATATCTCTGTGACGAAATCTTCATAAGGTCATCAAGAACATAATAGGTAGTCTTACCCTTGTTCATGTCAACAGTCTTTCTGAGCAGCTCATAAGCCTTGTCAATAGAGATCTTGTTGTTGTATGTAACATAGTCATGAGCATAAGAAATCATGATCTCGGCCTCGGTGGACTTGTTCTTTGAGAACGAATTCAACTGGTCCAGATACTTGATACGCTGCTCGTAAACTTTCATGAGCTCCTCCGAATACTGAGTCTTCTTGGCTGCATCGGTCTCCTCTTTATAAAGGGCGCGCAGGATCTTGACTCCGTGAGTATAGATATTCAGAGTGGCAAGGGGAGCCTCCTCAAATACGGTTTTCCATCCCTGCTCGTAAGCATCCTTGAAATTGTTGGTCTTTACGAACTCCGAGTAGATGCTTATGTTCTTTATTGTGTTGATGCTGTCCTCACCGTGTCCGTAACGTGAGCCGTCCTCTACACCCTTCTGGGCAAATACGCTTGTTGCAGTAACTATTGCCAGGGTTAATAATCCTAATCTTTTCATACTTATTATCTGTTTTAGTAATTATTCATATTTAAGATAACCAAACGGGAGTCAGGTTAAATCTTACTCAACCATTATCTTCATGAACCAGCGTTCCAGGAAGGTCAGTCCAACGTTAATCCTGAAACAGTTCTCGGTAATCATTCCCGATGACATAGGCTGTGTCCTTACGTACTCGGCCGATACATTGAGATATGACATACTGTTGTAAACAGCGGTTATTGGCATTGAAAAACCTGCGCTTACGCCAAACTGCCACGGGCCCTCATTTGAGCCAATCTTGAAATATGACTGTGACAGGTTTACGCCCGCCTGGTACGAAGTCCTTTTTAAAAGATTCTTGCTCATATCATCCGGCTGGATGGAGAAACCGGCAGCTGCCGATATCCTATCACTGCCTTCTCCCTCATTGCCAAAGAATTTAGCCTTTGACCATGCCTCATAAGAGACATCGGCTGCAAAAATACAGTTTTTTCGCTTATATGAAAAACCGGCCGAAAAACAATCCGGCAGACTGAAAGCGTTTTCAATGCTTTGGGTAGTGGTAGTTGAATGGGCATCGGTTATTGTTGCCTCACTTTCAAGATTCTGTTTTGGGCTGTATGTCAGTCCCAATACCAGATTGTCCTGTCCCAGTTTTATGGTACCCTGGATGCCGAAATCAAGTTTCAGGGCCGAAATATCGGTCGAATAGGTCTTGGTTCTGGACTGTACACTGCTTACCGAGTAGGTGTTGCTTATGTAATGCTCAAAATCGCCTCTGAAATATGATGCGTTAATTCCTGCCGACAGCCAATTGGTAGGACGCCAGCCCAAACCGGCCATATACTGTCTAACACCGCCCGATCCGGAATATGAACCGGTACTTTTTATTGCACCGTCCTCATCCCTGCGGATATCGCTTGATGACGAAAAGCTGTATCCTATCTTGGAGAATGGTACGAATGCCAGGGTCATTCCCACTCTAGGGAGTATGCGGAACTGCATTGCCATATGTTCAACACCGGCGTTACGTGCATTAAGCCTTACGCCGTTCTCCTCAAAATTGGTATTCTGAAGCCTGAATCCCATATCGGCCAGGAACGTAAGGGTGTCAACCGATGAGTACGAGGCCGGATTCTTAAGGTTAAGCGTATTGCGCTCACGGAAACCGGTACCTATTCCGCCCATGGACTTGGTCATACCTGTGGAATGGTCCGAAAGCAGGCCCAGGCCATATCTGGAGTATGGTGAATTGACGCCTGTCTGTGCTGCAGCAGGACACCACAACATGCAAATTGCCAGAAAAGATATTATCAGAAACTGCTTTTCAGATCTTGTTCTCATTATAATCCATTATACAGGATAATCCCCTTATTACCAGATTATGGGCCACAAAATTAGCGTTTTTATCTATTAAATCAAAGCTTTCGGCATCACCTCCGGTTAAAAAAACCAAAACAGAGCCATACCTTTGATTTGCCTCCTGTATATAACCCTTAAGCTCTTTTTTTACTCCGTTTACAACTCCGCTCCTTATGGCCGTGTCGGTATCGGCACCAAGCCATGGGATGTTGCCCTGAGCCTGTACCAGCGGGAGAGAACCGGTGTAATCATGTAAAGCCCTGAGTCTCATCTCAATACCCGGAGCAATGTTTCCGCCTTGATACACACCGTCGGCGGTTACCAGATCAACAGTGATTGCTGTTCCGGCATCAATTACAAGAATGTTCTGTCCCTTACCAAGTGACCAGGCGCCCACGGCTGCCGCCAGTCTGTCCATACCAAGAGTGCGGGGAGTTGAATATGCATTCCTGACAGGCGTTGGGGTATCCCACTTTAATGGGCTCATGCCCAGCGAGAAGAGCCAGTTTTCCAGGTCTTTATCCAACTCATGTACCGTACACCACATTCCGCCGTCCACAGCAATCCCCTTGACGGCATCCTGCAGTTCGCGCAATCCGGCAGGTCCGCAGTATATCTCTGTCAGGGATTCTCCGTTACGGACCGCCACCTTTACCCTGGTATTTCCAAAATCGGCCAACAGTGTCATAAGTGATTGCAAAAATAGTAACTTTGCATGCACCAAACAATACTGCAATAACAATATGAAGAAAAGACTATACTGTTTCCTTGCATGCCTTTTACTGCTTTTTAGCGGAGCAAGGGCACAGACAGACAGCATAAACGCCTATCTTGTTACCTGTGAACCGGGCAAGGCCATTTATGAGT
Organism: uncultured Bacteroidales bacterium; assembly: GCA_902760965.1. Lineage (GTDB taxonomy): Bacteria > Bacteroidota > Bacteroidia > Bacteroidales > Bacteroidaceae > Colenecus. The sequence continues at coordinate 36,567 of CACWIN010000001.1, forward strand.
TGTATGGACATACGGCCATCTGGGTGGAGAATCTCTCCAAAGGAACCGACATAGTCTTTAATTACGGACTGTTTGACTTTAGCACGCCCCATTTTGCATGGAGGTTCTCACTGGGACAGACCGATTACATCCTGGGAGGCCAGCGGCTGGAATCATTTTTGAGGGAATACAGTGAAAGAGGCACCAAAGTGTATGCCCAGCAACTCAATATGGACCAGGAGGAACTAAACCGCCTGAATTCCCTGCTGTTGGAAAACACCCTGCCCGAGAACCGTGTTTACCGTTACAACTTTCTGTACAACAACTGCGCCACAATGGCAATTGACAAGATACAGGAGAGCATAAACGGAACCGTGACCTACCGTCAGCCCTACAAGGAATCCACATTCCGAACCATTCTGACCAGTCTTACCTGTGTCAGGCCATGGAGCGAATATGCCGTCAACACTGTCCTGGGAGCCGAAACGGACCAGCCTTTGCAGTACAGGCAGGATGCGTTTGCCCCATTGCTCCTGATGGATCTGGCACAGACGGCATATATCACCACTGCCGATACGGTACGCCCACTTGTAAGCCAGACCAGAACAATAGTAAACCCCGACCACAGCGTTGATTTTGGCAAACCGTTGTTTACCCCGTTCCAGACAATGCTTATCCTGTTCCTGGTTGTTTTGCTTGTAACTCTGATTGGTTGGTACAAGAACAGTGCTTTCCATATAGTTGACATCATTCTGTTTGGAGCACAGGGGCTGGCAGGTCTACTGGTGGCATTCCTGTTCTTTTTCTCGGAACACCCGGCTGTAGGCACCAACTGGCTGGTAATTTGCCTCAACCCGTTACCTCTCATATTTCTGCCTTTCGCAATCCTAAAGACAAGGAAAGGAAAAGTGAGCATATTCTTTCTGGCCGAAGCTATTATATGTACCGCTTTCATACTGTTTACTCCGGCCATACCTCAACACATCCAGACTGCAAACCTTATTCTTATAGGCGCATTTGCATTACGTGGATTCAGTTCATTCCTGTTCCAGCTCATAAACAAGCATAAAAAAACACCATCAGGTACTCCAGGCAAACGGATAATGACTGCCTTACTGCTTATGTTTGCCATTCCCTTGGCAGGCCATTCGCAGAACTCCGGCAGCCGTCCCAAACTGGTAGTAGGCATAGTGGTTGACCAGCTTGACCGGGAGTGTCTTTCCGTGATGAGACAGTCACTCGGCACCGACGGCATCATGAAACTCTGGGTTGACGGTTACAACAGGCCAAACGCCACATTTGATTTTGACGATACTGACAGGGCATCGGCCATTGCCTCAATCTATACGGGAGCTTCACCTTTTCAGCATGGAATAGTAGCCGAAAAGTGGATGGACCCCAAGACCCTGCTTGCCTCATCGCCCATAGATGACGGCAACTGCAACGGCATAAACACAATAGAGCACTCCTCGCCAAGACGTCTGCTGGCAACCAATCTGGCCGATGAAATCAAACTGGCAACAGGCGGGCTGTCCAAGGTTTGCGCCATTGCCGCCCAAAGGGACGCATCGGTCCTGGCCGGAGGTCACGAGGCCGACGTGGCTATATGGATGAACAGCGAAAATTACTCATGGTGTTCATCGGATTATTACGGAGCCATGCCCAAGTGGGTGGAAAGCCTGAATGACAGCGTATTCAAAAAAACGGTATGGGAACCGCTAATGCCTATGGGCAAGTACCCTACGGCATCGGCCAATGACCATCCCAAATCATTCTCTTATACATTCCGCCATAATACTCCCATTGATTATGCCACGTCACCTTTAGCCAACGAAAGGATTGCCGATGCAGCCATTGCCGCATTGGACGGCATGGAACTGGGACAGGACGATGCCCCGGACCTTCTGGCATTGACTTTCTATGCCGGCAATTACAGGCGTTCACCCAATTCCGTCTGGTCCGTTGAGCAACAGGACATATATTTAAGGCTTGACCGGGATATTGCAAAGCTCATCACAGCCATTAACAGTAAATTGGGAGCCGGGAACGTGCTCTATTTCCTTACATCCACCGGCTACACCGATACCGCCATCCCGCAGTTTGACAAGACACGCATCCCCACGGGAACAGTCAGCATGGAAAAGGCATCGGCTCTGCTTAACCTATACCTGTCATCAAAATATGACAGCCGGAAATATGTAAAGACATTCTACGGCAACCAGATATACCTGGACCACAATCTCATAGAGGATTGCGGTCTGTCCATGCACGAGGTACTTGAAAGCAGCGTTGACCTGCTGGTCCAGGTTTCAGGTATCAGGAACGTGATCCTGATGCGCAACCTGATGTCAATCATTCCCGATGCCGAAGCCGCACGCAAGCGCAACTCCTTTAACAGCGCCTACACCGGCGATATTATAATTGATGCTATTCCGGGATGGGGCATAACCGATGAAAACGAGGGGGTAACCTATTACCGTAAGCCAATGTCCAGCCCGTTCCCTATGATCATATACGGTAACGGAGTGAGAGCCGAAATAAATCACGACCCCATTTCGGTAAGCACTCTTATCCCCACCATATGCAGCATGATAGGGTGCAGTGCTCCCAATGCATCCACAGCCCAGCCACTGCGTAATCTCAAATAAAGGCGCTGTCATTACGCCATTTTTCACTACCTTTGCGCCAAATTAATTAAGTATGGAAAAGAAATTCATAAGCCTTACCTATGACCTGATGCTCAAAGACGCTGACGGCAAGCTTTACAAATACGAAAGCGCCACCCGCGAGCGCCCGTTCAAATTCATTTCAGGAATAGGATACGCACTTGACCTGTTTGAGAGCAATGTTGGCTCACTTGCTGTTGGTGACAGCTTTGAGTTTGAGGTACCGTGTGACAAGGCTTACGGCGAATACAGCAAGGAGAATGTGCTTGAACTTGACAAAGGCATATTCCTCCGTGACGGTGTGTTCGATGACGAGCACGTAAAGGTAGGCGCAGTCATTCCTTTGAGTGACGGCCAGCAGACATTCAATGCCACTGTAACCAACATTACCGATGATAAGGTTACTGTTGACCTTAACCATCCTCTGGCTGGCGAGGACCTTACGTTCAAGGGCGTAATCCTGGAGTCACGTCCGGCCACCCAGGAGGAGATTGACGCAATCCTGCATCCCAAATGCAAGGGCTGCAGCGGTGGCTGCTCAAACGGCGAATGCGGCAGTGGCGACTGCAATTGCGACGGTGACTGCAAAAAGAATTGAGTATTATGAATACTTGGGGGCAGATTCTGACATTGACCACCTTTGGTGAGAGCCACGGGCCCGCCATTGGAGGCGTACTGGACGGATTTCCTGCAGGGATTACCGTTGACACGGATTTTGTAGCCTTGCAGATGCAACGCCGCCGTCCCGGTCAGAGCACCGTTACTACCGGCCGTCAGGAAAAGGATCAGGTTGAATTCCTGTCCGGACTGTTGGACGGAGTATCTACAGGAGCCCCTATTGCATTCATTATAAGGAACCAGGACCAGCACTCGTCCGATTATGACGAGCTCAAGGACCTGTTCCGTCCCTCCCATGCCGACTATGCATGGGAACAGCGTTACGGCATACGTGACTGGCGTGGCGGCGGACGTTCATCGGCCCGTGTAACCGCACCTATATGTGTTGCGGGCGCTTTGGCCATGCTGGCATTCCGCAAGCTCATCCCTGCACTTGATATTACCGCATTCACATCGCAGATAGGTCCCTACTCCACCGACCCGTCCAAGGATATGAATTGGACCGCCGTTATGGCAGAGAGCAATGCAGTGCGTTGCCCTGACGGTGAATTGGCCTCAAAAATGGAGGAATACATACATGAACTGCGTAAAGAGCAGGATTCCACAGGAGGATGCGTGACATGCATTGTCCGCGGCCTGCCCGCCGGAATAGGCAATCCGGTGTTTGACAAGCTTGAAGCATCGCTGGCAAAAGCCATGCTTGGCATAAATGCGGCCAAGGGTTTTGAGTATGGCGACGGATTTGCATCGGCATCACAACGCGGTTCGGAACATAATGACGCTTTCCGTATGGAGAACGGTCAAATAACCACTGCCACCAACCACAGCGGAGGGATTCAAGGCGGCATAAGCAACGGTCAGCCTGTAAGGTTCCGCGTGGCATTCAAGCCCACTCCCACAATAGGCCGCGAGCAGCATACCGTAACCCGCAACGGCAGTGATACCACCATTGCCGCAAAGGGTCGTCATGACCCCTGCGTTGTTCCACGCGCCGTTCCGGTTGTGGAGTCGCTTACAGCCCTGATCCTTCTGGACCAGGTCCTTTCAAGCAAGTAAACTATTCAGATTATCGGCCAACTCCTGCATGGAGTGCAGCAGCAAAACCGGTTTCTCGGCCAGCAGGATATCATCTTCCAAAGGGCCGGTGTTCACAGCTATGGTATCTATTCCGGCAGCAACCGATGCACGTATGCCAAGCGGAGCATTCTCAACCACAACAGCCTGACTGGCGGGTACTCCTGCAATCTCCAACCCTTTAAGATACGGGTCCGGAAACGGTTTGCCTCGTGTAACCTCAAATGCCGTTACCATACGGTCACGGGTTATATATCCGTTGTAGTCTCTCTGTACACGCTCAATCAGGTTCTTTTGGCCCGAACCGGTAACTATCAGTATCTTGAGTCCTGCGGCTGCAGCCTTGCGGAACACCTCCTGTGCACCGGGCATTACACGGGCCTCGGGCATGGTGCGGAACAGCTGGGCCTTATAACCGTATATTTCGTCTATCTCACTGTCCGATGCCTCGCAACCACGGTCACGAATGCTGACATTCACTATGGTATCATGTCCGGTGGCTCCTTCGTTAAGATAAACGTCGTGCTGAGACATGTGCATACCATACTTTTCCATGGCCAGGCTCCATGCCTTGGAGTGGTTGGGCATGGAATCATACAAAACGCCATCCATGTCAAACAGGATGGCGCTTTTATTCTTGAGTGAGAATGACATTACTTGTGTTGACAGTATTATTTGTTTATTCTTGAAAGAATCTTTTTTGACTCCTCCTCATAACCGGGTTTGTTAAGCAGGGCGAACATGTTCTTTTTGTACGCCTCAACGCCGGGCTGGTTGAACGGATTCACGCCCAGCACGTAGCCGCTTATGCCGCAACCCTTCTCAAACATATAGATAAGCTGACCTATCCAGTATTCGCTTAGTTCCGGTACGGTTATGCGGATATTGGGAACGCCGCCGTCCACATGAGCCAGCTGGGTGCCAAGTTCGGCCATCTTGTTAACCTGGTCCACACGCTTTCCGGCCAGGAAATTAAGACCGTCCAGGTTCTCGTCATCGGACGGGACAAGCACTTTGTGCTGTACCTTGTCGACCGATATCACAGTCTCAAATATGGTGCGCTCACCCTCCTGGATCCACTGACCCATGGAGTGAAGGTCGGTTGAAAAATCGACCGATGCGGGGAATATGCCTTTACCGTCCTTACCCTCGGACTCTCCGTAAAGCTGTTTCCACCACTCGCTCAGATAGTGGAGCTTGGGCTGGAAATTGACCAGTATCTCAATCTTCTTGCCGCTGCGGTACAGGGCGTTGCGCGAAGCCGCATAAACGGCTGCAGGATTATCGGCAAATGCCACCTTGCTGGTGGTACGGGCCTCCATTTCGGCTGCGCCCTTTATAAGTTCACGGATATTGAAACCGGCAACGGCTATAGGCAGCAGGCCTACAGGAGTCAGTACCGAGAATCGTCCACCTACATTGTCGGGGATGATAAAGCTGCGGTAACCCTCCTTGTCGGCACATACACGTGCAGCGCCGCGCTTGGCATCTGTTATTGCCACTATCACCTTTCGGGCATCGGCCTTGCCGCGCTGATCCTCGCACTGTTTCTTGAGCAGGCGGAACGCAAGTGCGGTCTCGGTTGTGGTTCCAGATTTGGATATGTTTATTACGCCGAATCTCTTTCCCTTAAGATACTCTGTAAGTTCGTACAGGTAATCCTCACTGATATTATGACCGGCAAACAGGATCTGCGGATTATTCTTGTCCTGGACAAGCTGGGCAAGACTGTTGCTCAAAGCCTCAATTACGGCGCGTGAACCCAGATAGCTGCCGCCTATTCCTGCAACCACTACCACCTCACAGTTCTCACGCAAGATTTTTGCCGTATCCTCAATTGCATCAATCAAACCGGCATCGGTCTTTGATGCCAGATTCATCCATCCGATAAAGTCATTACCGGCACCGTTTCCGTTCTCCAGTTTAAGAATGGATTCCTGTATCTCCGGTTCCAGCGCCTTGATATCATCCTTTCCGATGAACTTAAGAATCTGTGAAATGTCAATCTTAATCATAGTCCTTTTATTTGAATGAGTCGGTAAGCAGTTTAATCTCTATTACCGGCGAAATATGTTCGTACAGAATATTGTAAATTGCATCAAGGATAGGCATATTTACACGGTAATGCTCATTTATCTCCTTCATGCACTTGGTGCCGTAGTAACCCTCGGCTATCATCTCCATTTCAAGTTGGGCTGCCTTTACCGAATAGCCCTTGCCTATCATGGTACCAAACACGCGGTTACGGCTAAAGTTTGAGTAACCGGTAACAAGCAGGTCACCAAGATAAACCGAATCGTTTACGGCACGGTTGGGCATTGGACGCGCGGTTGCCAGGAAACTGTTCATCTCCTGAATGGCATTTGACATCAATACAGCCTGAAAGTTGTCACCGTATTTCAAGCCGCTGCATATTCCGGCGGCTATGGCATAAACGTTCTTAAGAACCGAACTGAACTCAATACCTGCCACATCCTCCGATACCGATGTCTTTACGTATGAGTTGGTCAGCTTGCGGGCAATGTCCTGCGCGTTCTCAAGCTCCTTGCATCCTACCGTGAGGTATGACAAACGCTCCAGAGCCACCTCTTCGGCATGACATGGACCGGCCACCACCGATATATTCTCCTCAGGAACACCGTAGTAACGATGAAAATAGTCCGACATGAGCAGGTTGTCATCGGGCACGATACCCTTAATGGCCGAAACCACGAACTTGTCCCTAAGCTTAACCTTAAGCTTTTTCATGTGACTCTTAAAGTATGGTGACGGGGTAACGAACACCAGTACCTCGGACTCATTCACAATCTGGTTAATGTCCGATGAAAAGTTTATGCGGTTAATATCAAACTGCACACTTGTAAGATAGGCAGGATTGTGCCCCAGACGCTTAAAGTCGGCAATACGGTCATCACGGCGGATATACCAGTTAATGGAATCCTCAGTTGACAGCAGTATCTTGGCAATTGCTGTTGCCCAGCTACCGCCACCCATAATTGCCAGTTTTCCCTGTGGAATTGCCATAACTCTATATTTTAATCCTTGCTTTCAGGTTTCATTTGCGGGAAGAACAGCACCTCCTGAATGGCCTGCTGTCCGGTCATGAGCATAACCAGACGGTCTATGCCTATACCTATACCGCTTGTGGGAGGCATGCCGTACTCCAAAGCACGTACAAAGTCCTGATCAATGAACATAGCCTCGTCGTCACCCTTCTGGCTAAGACGCAGCTGATCCTGGAAACGCTCGTACTGGTCAATGGGATCGTTCAGCTCGCTGTATGCATTGGCCAGCTCCTTGCCGTTAACCATAAGCTCGAAACGCTCGGTAAGACCGGGCTTGCTGCGGTGCATCTTGGTAAGGGGTGACATCTCAACGGGATAGTCGGTGATGAAGGTTGGCTGAATGAATGTACCCTCGCAGGTCTCGCCGAATATCTCGTCAATGAGCTTGCCCTTGCCCATGGAAGGTGTAACCTCCACGCCACATTTCTTGGCTACCTCACGCATCTCATCCTCGCTCATGCCCTCCAGGTCATAACCGGTCTTCTCCTTGATGGCCTCAAGAATAGGCAGACGGCGGTAGGGAGCCTTGAAGTCAACCTCGTTCTCACCAACCATCACCTTGGTGGTGCCGTTGGTCTCGATGGCTATCTTCTCAAGCAGTTTCTCGGTGAAATCCATCATCCAGTTGTAGTCCTTGTAGGCTACATAGAGCTCCATGCAGGTGAACTCGGGATTATGGGTGCGGTCCATACCCTCATTACGGAAGTTCTTGCCTATCTCATACACACCCTCAAAGCCACCTACGATAAGACGCTTAAGATAGAGCTCTGTAGCGATACGGCAGTAAAGGTCAATATCAAGGGTGTTATGGTGAGTGATGAACGGACGTGCGCTTGCACCTCCGGGTATTGACTGAAGTATAGGAGTCTCAACCTCGGTATAACCGGCCTCGTCCAGAACTGAACGCAGGGTACGGATAACCTTGGTACGCTTAAGGAATGTCTCCTTTACGCCCTCGTTAACCACCAGATCAACGTAACGCATACGGTAACGCAGGTCAGGATCATCAAACTTGTCATATGCCACACCGTCCTTGTACTTTACTATTGGCAGCGGACGCAGTGACTTGGAGAGCACGGTCAGCTTCTTGGCATGAACGGTAATCTCACCCATCTGTGTGCGGAACACAAAACCCTCAATGCCTATAAAGTCACCAATGTCAAGGAGTTTCTTGAACACCTTGTTGTACATCTCCTTATCTTCCTCATCGGGGCAAATGTCATCACGGGTAATATATACCTGAATACGGCCGGTTGAATCCATAAGCTCTATGAACGAAGCCTTACCCATAATACGGCGGCTCATCATACGGCCGGCTATGCAGACCTGACGGGGCTCTGCGTCATCCTTAAAGTTCTCTTTTATCTCGGCGGCGAAAGCGTTGGTGGGATACATTGCTGCGGGATACGGGTCAATCCCCATAGCACGCAACTCCTTCAAACTCTCTCTCCTGAATTGTTCCTGATCGCTTAATTCCATTATTTTTCAGTGCGTTTTTTCAACTTGCAAAGTTACTAAAAAAGTAATAGTGCCGCAAATGCGACACTATTACTTTTTACTTTGGCTATTACGGGGCTGAAGCCCCTACTTTGGCTTTTGGCGTTCGGGCCAAAGGCCTGCTCTAATCGTATTAAGCCAATAGCCAACAGCCAATAGCTAACAGCTCAATTAATTACCACCAAACATGCTGAAGATGGTGGCAAGTGATGACAGCGTGTTTGTTACACCGGCTGTAGTCTCAGAGATAGCCTGAACGGTATTGGCAACATTGTTGCTAGCAGTAGTGGCAGTCTGCTGAACCTGCTGAGCCTGCTGGCTCTGAGCTGCAGCAGTAAGTCCGGCAGCGGCAATGGCTGTAAGGTCTGTACCCTTAACAAGAGTCTGAAGAGTACTTGTAACAGGATTCGAGGTCTGCTGTGTTACAAGGTTGTTTGAACCAAGGATAAGACCTGCAGCAAAATCACCGTAGAACTTGCTCTTGTCATCAACATTCTTAAGGCCCTGGATGCCGTTTACAAGCTGAGCCATACTGATAACATTGTTCAGATTGGCAAGGTCAACCTTACCGTCTGACTTGTACTGGGAATAGAGGCTCTTAAGAGCAGCTCCTGATTGCTGACCATTGGCAGAACCGCTGTTGCTACCGCCCATGCCAAGAACTCCACACGATGCCGTAAGCACGCACAGTGCAATGACGGCAAAAATTGAAAAACACTTTCTCATAACGCTATAAATTTGATAGTCACTTCATTATCATAGTAGCTCCACTTGGTTGCATCTCAAACTGATAAGGCTTTTTGGTCTTTAGTTTGAGAGTCTTGAGAGTGGGTTCCAATGTTTTCTTGTCATCAGTATAGAACTGAACATCACCATCACCCAGGAATGACAGATCAATCTTTGATTTGATAACCTGACCTGTAGCGTTCAGACCTGCCACGAACCAGCGGCCATCGGTACTCTTACGTGCCAGGATAACGTACTTGCCGGGATAACCGTCCAGGAAACGGGTTTCGGTCCAGGTGGTGGGAGCGTCACGCAACCAGTCCATGCAGATCTTGGGAGCATCCTCCAGGTTGTTTGGGCAGATGGCTATGTTCTGGATAGGATTCTGGAATATGACCTCGGTTGCAATCTGGAATATGGGAGTGGTCTTTAGCTGTGAACCGCGGCCGCTGTTGGTCTTGTTCAGGATACGGTTCATAAAGCAACCGCCAAACTCCATGCAGCCCACAGTGTTGCGGATAAAGGGATGCAGGGTAGCCTTGAAAGCCTCCTCATCGCATGAGCCCTGTCCAAAGTACATGTTTTCCGATGCAAGCACGGCCTCGGAACCTACATAGTTGGGATACATTCTCTCCCAGCCGCGAGGCAGTGTGCAGCCGTGGAATATGCACATTATTCCGTGGTCATTGGCATCGCTCAGGACCTCCTCGTAAAGACGGATGGTCTCCTGTTTGTCGCCGCCCCAGAAATCAACCTTGATTCCCTTGCAACCAACCTTTTCCAACCAGGCCATCTCTTTTTTGCGGATAATGGAGTTGTCCATCTTGCAGATAGGACTCTGTACTATATCGTTCCAGTAACCGCTTGAACTGTACCACAGGAACACATCAACCTTCTTGGAGTTGGCGTATTTTATAAGCTGCTCCATACGCTCATAGCCTATATTCTCATCCCAACCGGCATCAATCAGGATATACTCCCAACCCATCTCGCTTGCCAGATCAATGAACTTGACCTGATCGTCCCAGTTGCATGATGCATCCTGCCATACAATCCAGCTCCAGGTGCTGCGACCGTACTTGTAATCATGATGTGCCTCATAAAGCGGTTCCACATAATCCCACATTACTGTGGTCTCTACTATCGGTTTGAGGTCAGCACCCACGGTGATTGTACGCCATGGAGTTGAACCCGGCAGACGGAATGCGGGGCATACGGTACCTATGCCGTTGTTCTCATCGGGCATGGGGAACTCTATCTTATAGGTATTGTCCTTGCAGTCACCCAGACGTGATGCGCAGTAGCTGCTGCTTACACCGGTCTCGGAAAGCAGCACCCAACCGTTCTGTCCTATATGGAACAGGCCGGGGAATGTGTAACCGTGACCGTACTGTGAACGGACATTCATCTCTCCGTCATTTGAGTAACCCTCCTCATAGCTGGGCTTGCTGCGCTGCCATCCAATCATGGCGTCGCTTTGGGGAGTAAGGAATGTGGTGGTACCGTCGGGGAAACGGAAACCGGTATTCTCAAACAGTACGCGTGTGCTGGCACGTTGACGGGGTTTGGGAATGTTATAACGGATAGCTATGTCATTATTACTTACACGGAACTCAAACTCTATGTTCTGGCGGGCCGCATTCTGCAATTCTATTACAGCGGCATTGTATGCATGACTTACATGGGCTGTCTTGATACGGTCCATTGTGTAATCCACCTGAGCGCTCTCAGTATTGCATTGAACCAGACTCAGATTCTTGGTAAAGTCGCCGTTACCGGCCTCACGTCCCTGAGGAAGGCCCTCAAGAGTCGGTTTGGAGCCCATGTCGAGCATAATTCCTATAGGTGAATCCTCCAACATCTGCTTGCCGTCATACTTGACGGAATAGGTTGGATTCTCGGTTCCTGTCAGATTGAACGATACAACCAGACGGCCGTCGGGACTTTTAAGGTCGGGTACACCTGCACTCTCCTGAGCACTTATGCCCAGGACAAACAGGGCCATTGCTGCTGCAAAAAACACTCTTCTCATAACTAGTCAGTTTTCTTATAACACTATTTGATTAAATTGAAAAAAAGCATATCAGAATATCCTGAAACAAAGGCGCAAAGTCAGTTGAGGATAAATTGGGTATTTGTTTACATAATCCAGTATCTCTTCGGCGTCACTACCAAAAGATGAACCTACAGACTTAAGCTCCACCTCTTTATCCTGACAATAGAGAACCGAATTATGATATATCATGGCACCAACCTCAAACTGCAATCCAATCCTGCCGTTTGGAACGCAACGCCCCATACCAAGTCCCAAATAATACTTAAAAGGATCCATCTTGAACTCGGCACACATGTTTCCGCTTCCGTCAATTTCTCTTACAGGATAACTCTCCTGGCCTATCTTTAAAGCTATTTCCCTTTCCGGTTGGGTTGGATTTAAATTATGTTCAGTCTCATTAAGTTCCTTAAGGGCTGCCCAGTCATTTGGGGTTGTGTTTCCGCTTAACTTAATAAAGGGATCGTCTTTATGGCTGTCAGGGGTATAGTAAACGCCTCCTGATATGTAGAATCGTCCTGAGGTAAAAGGATACCAGTTGATCATTGCCTTTATATTGGTAAGCCCTGCCTGAAGACCTGCATCAATAACCGCCTCATCGCCAAACTTGTTCTTGAATGTATGTAAATGAGCAGCTTCGATATCATTCTGTGCCTGCTTAAGATCCTTGGTATCAATAGACATGCTGGTGCTGAACAGGTCGCCCGACGGTGCCCAGTTATAACCGGCCTTAAGGACCAGATGCTTCTGCACAGGAACCGCCACCTCAACTCCAAAGCCATGAAGTCCGGCCTCGGCATCGATTGAAAGATGGCGGAAAGCTTCCATATTTACCTGTGCCGATGCACATAACGCCATTACAGCCAGGAGCATTGTTAAGAATACTTTTCTCATATTGTATTTCAGCATAATTGCCACTCCGTTTACCTTATTATATACTTGTCCTATATACAAGTGCAAAAATAATCCATTATTATTCAGCGTGAAAAAAAATCCTAAAATAATTGCGTAACTTTGCGCCCGCAATGGCCCCGTAGCTCAGTTGAATAGAGCGTCAGATTCCGGTTCTGCAGGTCTTGGGTTTGAGTCCCAACGGGGTCACAAGCAAAACCGGGAGTCATGAATTGACCCCCGGTTTTGCTTGTTCAGATAACTTCCTCCTTAATCCCTATCCCGTACCGGCAAAATATTAAACCCATAATCCCCATAAGACAAAGTGTAATTGATAAAACGCCATTCATTGTCTCTCAATTCACCATTGTATTGACCGCTGGGCGTAATCAATTCCATGTAATTGTTAGGTTCATAAAGGGTCATATACTTATATGACATAATAACGGTATCAACCGAAATCATACCTTCTTCAATAAGCTGAGGATATAATACCGTCGATGAAACACCTTGAGCATCGGGATGAATCTCAAAGTATTCTTCGGCCAGTTCATTCATTCTGTCCATCACGTCTTCACGATCGGCTATATAATACATTGAAACTCTCTTGACAGGTTCCGAGACAGTTAGATCGGCCGCAATAAAATCAATATATGCATAGTTGCTGTAAACTGTAGCCTTGCGGGTGTATGCATAGCAATAACCTGTTTGCGGAAGAACAATTTCGCCATTGCTGTTTGAAAGTCTTAGCTTTGTCTTATATGGGTCACTTGCCCCTACTGGGTTAATCTGTACTTTTGACAACAACTCATTGATCTCTTCTCTGGTAGGTATTCTCCATTTGCCGCCAAGTCTCTTTTTTGCCGCATCATATTCGGTTCCGCTAATGTTTTCGGGGCATTCTTCGTTAAAATAGCCTGAATTGTCAACAAAAGCATACTTTCCGCCCATCTTTACAGGATCAACCAGACCAAAGCGGTAGTAATCACCGTGTTCATCGTCCGATTCGGCACCAAGGAAATACTTTGACCAAAGTACCGATGTTCCCATATCAACGGTAGCCTCATCATAATTACGTGTGCTAAAGCTCTTTGTCTCACCAAATATGGTATCGGTGGTTTTTACGGTCAGGAATGGACGGAAATGATACTCGGTGCTGGCATTGAGCGACGACAGCTTAACCTCAAAAGAGCCCGAAACCACGTTACCCTCAGGAACTATCTCCAGGCCGTCATTCAGATCCTGGTCTGCCTGGGAATACTGTACGCCAAAAGAGCAGAACTTACCGTCAACCGAATCAAGGTTCAGGATCTGGCTCTTGGTATTGGCGGCAAAGAAGAACGGATCCCCTGTACCAAGATTTGTGACTACAGGATTGAAATCTTTGGTTTTAATGGTCCTGATCTTTCCCATTTTCCTGTTTTCGCCAAATTCATTCTCAAAATATGCACAAATGTAGTATTCTTTATTGGGAGTAAGGCCTTCCATAAGAATATTGAATCCGCCTCGGCCATCCAGATTGACAACACGCTTTCTAGTCAACTTGGAACTTGACACCTGCTTATTGTCAGAATATACCACCGAATTGTCGCCCCCAAGCCATCTGGCAAAAAGGTCATCGGTATTGTCCCCTTTCTCGCAATAGAACACCCCGAATTTTCCATAGGTCTGGTCCGCTTCACTCAGGCCATTGAACTGGGATTGGACACTAATGGTAAAGGCCGATGAAACGACCTCCTTTTCTACTACATCCTCAATTATAACTACTTCGGTAGTTTTTTCGTCATTACAGGAGCTTAAGGCAATTAAGCAAACAGCAGCTCCAAAAACAGATAATTTTTTCATATCGGATAACTATTGAATGAATACTGCTGCAAATAAACTAAAAAATATCGTTAAACTAAAATGAATAGTTGAAAATTTTAAAAATAAAAATAAAACTGCCCCAAATAAGGACAGTTTTATCACTTTACAGCTCTATGTAAGGGCTAAATCAGTTATTACTCATCGTCTCTGTCACGAACAGGAAGAATGCAATAGCCATAATCTGCATAAGACATATATGAACTTCTGATTTTCCAAGCTCCATCATACAATTCTGGTCCAATAAATGTATTATTACCCGGACCTATATAATCCATGTAATTATTAGGATAATAGCGAGTAAAATACCTGTATTGTCTGGTAATAGTGTCCATAGTTACCAGACCTTGGTCAATAAGAGGTTCAAGTATATCTCTCAGGTAAATGACTGAAGCGTCCGGATGTTCCTCAAGATAAGCATCAATCAACTCATCCAACTGATCGTCATCAAGGGTATAGTTATAGTAGATATCAGTATATGGTTCCGAGACATCCATATCTGCTGCCATAAAATACATCATGCCAGTCCTATCATATTTTCTTACCTTACGTGAGTATGCGTAACAATAATCAGTTTGTGGAAGTATCATGGAATTACCGTTTTCACTAAGCAGTTTCAGTTTTGTCTTGTAGGGATCCGAGTTACCGATTGTTGAAATACTCACTTTGTTCAATAATTCTTCAATCTCTGCTCTGGTAGGAATTCTCCATTTACCGCCAAGTCTCTTGGATGCAGCGTCAAATTCGGTTCCGCTTATATTCTCGGGACAAGCATCGGTAAAATAACCGGATTTGTCAATAAGGGCGAACTGACCACCCATCTTTACTGGTTCCACCTGGCCAAAACGATAAAAGTCACCTGGCTGGTCATCCGATTCGGCGCCAAGGAAATACTTTGACCAAAGAACCGATGTGCCCATATCTATGGTTGCATCATCATAATCACGGGTACTGAAATTTTTAACAGTACCAAAAATAGTATCATTGCCCTTAGCAACCGACAGGAAAGGTCGGAACTGATATTCAGTGTTGGGATTAAGCGAAGTTATTTTCACCTCAAAAGAACCTTGTACAACATCAGCATCAGGAAGAATTTTGTATCCTTTAGTCAAATCCTCGTCTGACAACGAATACTGTACGCCAAATGAGCAATACTTTCCGTCAACCGAATCAAGATTCAGCAACTCACTCTTGGTATTGGCCGAGAAAAAGTTGGAATCCCTTATACCAAGATTATTGAGTACAGGACTGAATTCCTTGGTTTTTACAGTCTGGATCTTGCCTATTTTACGGTTTTCGCCAAACTCGTTCTCAAAATAAGCACAAACGCTGTACTCTTTATTTGGAGTTAGTCCTTCAAGAAGGATATTGAAAGAGCCCTTACCGTCAAGATTGACAACACGCTTTCTGGTCAACTTGGAACTTGACACTTGCTTATTGTCAGAATATACAACGGTATTATCTCCTCCAAGCCATCTTGTAAAAAGGTCATCGGTCTGAGCACCTTTCTCACAATAAAAGACTCCAAACTTTCCGTAAGTCTGGTCAGCATCACTAAGGCCGTTGAAAGCGGTTTGAACTCTAATGGTAAAGGCCGAGGTAATAATTTCCTTTTCTACAACATCCTCTACATTCTTTACCACATCGGCAGCCTTGTCATCATTACAGGAACTCAAGGCAATCATGCAAACAGCAGTTCCTAAAACAAATAATTTTCTCATATTGATAACTGTTAATATATAATGTGTGCACAAAGGAACAACAAATATAGGTTAATGCAAAATAAAAAGAGCGCAATAAAGCCAAAAAAGGGCAAAAGTGTCCAAAAATTGGACAGTCGTTACCACTCAACAGGTGTCATTCCATGACCGGCAAGCCACTCGTTGGCCTGACTGAAATGGTGATTGCCAAAAAATCCGTTGTATGCCGATAAAGGTGACGGATGAGCGCTGCTAAGCACCAGATGTCTTGAGCGATCTATTATGGCCCCTTTCTTTTTGGCATATCCTCCCCAAAGGATAAAGACCAGATTATTGCGTGATGCGTTCAGTTCACGGATCACAGCATCGGTAAACTCCTCCCAGCCACGCCCCTGATGGGAACCAGCCTGACCCGCACGAACGGTGAGAGTGGCATTGAGTAGGAGTACCCCTTGGCGTGCCCAACGGGTCAGGTCTCCGCTCACAGGCACTGGTTTACCCAAATCGTCACTGATCTCCTTGAAAATATTCCTTAGCGAAGGCGGGAACGGTACCCCATCCTGAACCGAAAAGCAAAGGCCGTGAGCCTGTCCTGGTTCATGATAGGGATCCTGTCCTATTATTACGACCTTTACCTTATCAAAGGGACACAGGTCAAAGGCTCGGAAAATGTTGCCGCCTTTGGGATAGACCGTAGCATGGGCATACTCATCCCGTACAAAGTCTGTCAAGGCCTTAAAGTAAGGCTTGTCAAACTCTGACTGCAGGTGCTCTTTCCAGCTTGGGTCTATCTTTACGTCCATGTTTTTACTTTAGCTGTTACGGGGCTAAAGCCCCTACTTTGGCTGTTGGCTTTCTGGCCAAAGGCCCGTTCTAATCGTATTGAGCCAATAGCTAATAGCCAATAGCCATAGTCATTCAAATTAGTTGTATTCCTGCAGCAGAGCACTCTGTCCGCATCTCCTCCGGCCAGATGCTGGCCTGAATCTCACCAATGTGAGCCTTTTGAAGGAACAGCATGCAAAGGCGTGACTGACCTATTCCTCCGCCAATTGACAGAGGCAGCTCATCGGCCAACAGTTTTTTATGGAAATAGAGTTCCTTGCGCTCCTGCTTGCCGCAAAGGTCAAGCTGACGCAGCAAAGACTCCTTATTCACGCGGATACCCATTGATGAAAGTTCCATAGCGCGACCAAGGATGGGATTCCAAACCAGAAGGTCTCCGTTAAGACCCAGAAAACCGTCCTCATTTGGAGTGGTCCAGTCATCATAATCAGGGGCACGCAGGTCATGCTCTACCCCGTCACCCAGCTTACCGCCAATTCCCATAATGAATACGGCACCATGCTCACGGCAAATTATATCTTCACGCTCCTTGGGAGTCTTGTCCGGATACAGACGGCGCAGCTCCTCGGAGTGGATAAAGAACACCTCACGGGCCAGGAACGGCTCCAGCTGAGGATATGTTTCGTTAATCAGGTACTCTGTCCTGAGCATTGCCGAATATATCTTTCGTACAATACGCTTAAGGAACTCAATGTTGCGGTCTTCTGCTGTTATTACGCGTTCCCAGTCCCATTGGTCCACATAAAGGGAATGCAGATTGCCAAGACTCTCATCGGCACGGATAGCATTCATATCGGTATATATTCCGTATCCTGGCTTTACATTGTATTCTGCCAACGTGAGGCGTTTCCATTTGGCCAAAGAATGAACAACTTCGGCTTTTGCATCGCCCAAATCCTTGATAGGAAATGTAACGGCACGCTCCACTCCATTAAGGTCATCGTTTATACCCATTCCTTTGAGCACAAACAATGGAGCGGTCACGCGACGCAACTGCAAACCGGTGGAAAGATTCTGCTGAAAGAACTCCTTGATTAGTTTAATACCCTGCTCTGTCTGCCTGATTGACATAAGAGGCTTGTAGTTCTCAGGAATAATCAGATAACTCATAATATGTTGTTTTATTTGTCGTCATACCAGTTGACGTAGCTGTTGTAGCTGGAACGTTTCTTGACTTTCAGCAGGTCAGACAGCATACTTGAATTGGCTCTAATTGAAAAATCATACGAAGTATATGGTTTCAGCACCACGCTGCATGACATGCTAAAGCAATGCAGGTCACGTGAAATATTCATTGTGGTGGTGGTAAAGTCGTGATATGTAAAGTCCCAACCCGAAGAGAAACTTATATTCCACTTGTTGGTAAGTTTCATATGTCCCGACATATTCATGCTATGAGACAGTTTCCATGGATATCTCATGCGGTCAGGATTAATGGGAGCCTGGGTATTCTCACGCATGGATATACCGTAAGATACTGAGAATGACCACGGAAGTTTATATTCCACATAGCCGTCTTCGTCCACTTTAGCCGAACTTCCGCCACCGGCCTGAGCCCGTTTTCCGGGAGCCGATTCCACAACGACAGTATTGCCTGCAGTGGGTGGTGGAGGTCCTTCCCGGTCTTCGTCCTCCTTGGAATCCCTCCTGTGGAACCATTTGTTCCAGGTGCTGCGCCATTGGGTAAGACTGTTGTTTGAGAATGTATACGAAAAGTTCTGGCTCATGCCCTGGAATCGGCCAAATCGGCCATACGAGTACTCCGTACGGTCACCCACATAAACCTTGCCGTTTTCGTCAAACTCATAGGCGTATGTTGCCCAGGTAGCATTGAAACTGAACGTGTAGCTCTTGGTAAGCTTAAGCCTCAGCCTGGTGTTCAGATTACTCCAGGGTTTGGTCTTGGCGGCAAAGTTATATGACATTGATGCGCCCAGTTCATCAATCAGGCTTATCTTGCGTATTCCTGTTGTATCCCTATCAGACCTGACCTTCATTTCCAGGTTGTTGCCTATGTTCACCGACAGGCTTCCAGACTTTCCCTTGCCGGGCACGCCGTAAAGCGAACCAGAATATGGAGAATACTCCACTGTGCGGACCTCACCATTCTTGTCAGTATAAACATAAGTATCATAATATCCGTATTCCTTGGCTCCAAAGTCCGGCGACATGTTGTAGCTGATGGTTGGAGAGAATACGTGGCGGGTCATTATCAGTTTGTCGCCAAACAGTTTGATCCACAACTTGGTAGGCTGATAGATACCATATAGCTTTGTATTGGCACTTACGCTGAAACGGTAATCGTAAACCCTATTGAACCCGAATACCGTATCTTTCTGGACTTTGTTGTTGGTTTCATCCCAGGATTGCATGATCTTGTAGCTGTACCACCTGGAGTTGTAAGTCAGAGACGGGGTTATGTTTATGTTCTTGAGTATCTGGAACGTGGCACTTACAGGTATAGAATGCTTCATACCGTTTCGCCAATCCTTGACAAGACTCTTGTTCATAATCTCACTCTCTTTAACCGAGTTTATGCTGTTGCTTAAAGAACCCGAATAAGTGAACGATATCTTTTCGTACCACTTGGCAGCTCCTGTAACTTTTTTCTTCTTGAACGGGTATATTCTCTGAAGATTAAGGCTAAGCGAAGGCAGACTGATTGACATGGTGGAATCCCTCATATTCTGCGACATGTTCATAGAGCTTGAGAGTGACAGACCTATGGAAGGGAAATTGCGCGAATAGCTTATACTTGATGTCCTGGTACTCTGCGATGTAAGCGACGGATTATACAGGCTGCTCAGGTTTGAGCGCTCATAACTCTGGGTTGCAAAGTTCACACTGGCCGAGAAATTCTGATAAGGATTTGCCTTGGCATCCTGACGGTGAGTCCAGCGTACCTTGAAGTTCTTGGTCACGGAATAGTCCGGCAGGCCCTTGTCGCCGTGTTTTGTTGTAAGCGAACTTACATAAACGTTACCCGAGAACTTGTATCTTAACTTGTATTTGCTCTCGGCCGATACGCCCCACGAACCCTTGGTAAAGACTTCGCCCAGAACCTTAAGGTCAAAATAGTCCGACAAGGCAAAATAGTAGCCGCCGTCCTTAAGGTAGAAGCCTCTTTCCATCTCATCACCGTATGTGGGGAATATTATTCCCGATGCATAATCGCCTTCAAGGAACGGGAAAAAGCCGAACGGGACAAACAATGGTAGGGGTACGCCCATAACCTCAAGGTATGCAGGTCCAAAAATCACATCCCTGCCGGGACGGACCTTGGCACGGGTTATCCTCAGGTTGAAATGGGGATCCTGGTGTTCATCGCAGGTGGTATATACGCCGTCAGCTATATAATATTCACCCTCAGGACCTTTCTTGGCCTCGGAACTGGTCATATAGCCCTCACCCTGCTGAGTTACTATTTCGTTGATATAACCCTTTTCGGTCTTAAAGTTATAGCTGATATGGTTTGACTCGTATGGAGTGGAACCGTCCATAAATACCGGCGTTCCATACCATTCGCCAGTTGAATCCCTAACACCGTCGGCATAAACCAGACTGCTGTCCATCTGCATCTTTATGACGGCTGCAGTAAGCTCAACATTCTCATAGTTGACCTTTCCTTCGCCGTACAACGAAGCATATCCGCCGTAATTCCAGATCATGGAATCCTGCGATTCGTACGTTACAGGGGCATCAAGACCGCTCTTTTTCTTTTGGGGAATGGAATCCTGGGCCAAATGGGATGTATCTGCCGGAAGAACGGTAACCGAATCCGCTTTAGCCACGGATAATGGCACCGGCTTTATTGAATCAACCTGCAATACAGAATCCACAGGTGTCTGTGCAACCACAAAACCGGCCCACAGGAGCAATCCTGCAAGAACTGAGAAGCGTATTTTTGTGAACCAGTCTGTCACGCTAAACAATGATTACTTATGGACCGTTTTTGTAACAAATTGCAAAAGTACCTATAATTGACGAAAAAAGCATCCTAAAAGGATGCCTTTTCAGTTATTTTAAATTTAAGCTACAGGAACTCTTTACACCATTGCCTGAATATCAGGACCCCATCCTGACCGAATTTGGCCAGGCTGCGCTCCGCCTGTTCTACGGATTTTTCCTCTTGGGGACGGGTCTTGGAAAAGAACTTGTCGGCAAAGCAGATCACCTTTTCTTCGGCCGATAAGGGAATCATATCCCTATGAGGCACAGGGAGGTCGCGTACCAGTATCTGTTTTAGTGTCAAGCCGGTACCGGTGTGCCGCTCCGCCACCAAAGCATGGCGGGGCAGTCCTTCGGAACGCAACAGTTCGGCGCCTAAATAACCATGGCATATGTAATGGTTTTTGCCAAAGCAGTGGATTGGAGCTGCATCTGTAAGAAAAATTCCAATATCATGAAGCATGGATGCCTCTTCCAGGAACTTAGCGTCAAGATTAAGCTCGGGATGTGCGGCAGCCACCTTGAGAGCTTTGTCGGCAACAAGGCGGCTGTGAAGAATAAGCAAATCCCTGAGAGGAGGATTATCGGAGTAATACTTGTCAATCACTCTCATCCACATGCTGTCTGCTCTCTCTGTCATCTTATGGGCTTTATTACAAAGCTGTATGAGTAATCACCGTAGTGCAGCTTGTAAGGCTCCAGTGCTGTTGCGCCCCAGCTGTTCACACAAGCCAAGCCGTATTGTGCCTTGTCAATATGCACAACGGTATAAGCACGCGGCGTAAGGTCACCTGCATGCACGTTATGCTTGTTGGGCCCCTCATCCAGGTCTGCAGTAGCATAGTTGAGTGATGACATGCTCAGAGGAGCATCACTGTAGAACTCCAGGCCCATTCCATCGGCATTCAGCACACGCCACCAGCGTACATCGGTCTTGTTTCCGTTCTCCTGCGGACGTATGTAAGGGAAATACTGGTCGGCCACACTGCTCTTGTAGATACCCAGGAACTGTGAACTGTTACGGTCCG
The DNA here is from genome assembly GCA_902760965.1 of uncultured Bacteroidales bacterium. Taxonomy (GTDB): domain Bacteria; phylum Bacteroidota; class Bacteroidia; order Bacteroidales; family Bacteroidaceae; genus Colenecus. The sequence continues at coordinate 58,521 of CACWIN010000001.1, forward strand.
AGTAGTTCTCAACCGGGCCGCGGCCGTAGAACTCAACGCGGTCAAACTCCTGGGCCATATTCATGGTCATACCGAACTTGAACAGGTCAGGCATACCCTGCTGGCGCGGTCCGCGCTGGCCGGGACGCTGCGGTGCAGCCTGAGCCATAGCCTGGGCAGCCTCTTCAGGGCGTGTAATCATCTTTTGGGAAACATGCATATAGCCTTCGCGGTCCAGCACATACTCCATCTCAAGTGATGCATGGAGCTGCTCTATCTCGTATGTTACGTTAACCTTGCCAAGGCCGTTATCAACCTTGCACTCAAAAGCGGTGCGCCTAAGATTGGGATTGCGCCATGCCTGCATGCGTGTGTGCAGGTTTGCGCCGTAGTCATTATCAGTGGGAGCGCGCCAGAAATCACTTTTGAGTTGGCTGCCGTTCTGTGTGATCTGCTTGCCGTCAATGTCAATATAATCTATCCAACCGGTATTCTTGTTGAAGGTGTAAACCACTCCTGCTGCCTCCAGTTTTACATAAGCCACAGCCTCGTCAATCTTAACCTCACCATCCCTACCGGCAGGCTCCGAGGCCATCTGCGGGAACTTGTATCCGGCAACCTCAAACTGGCCGCGTGCCACCACAAAATCCTTTTCAAGCAACGGAGCAGCCTCTTTCAGCTTGAACTCCACATCCACTAGTATCTCCTTACCGGAAGGAGCATTCTTAATGGCCTTGGCCAGATCCTGACAGGTAACCTTCACTCTGCTCTGGGCCGCAATCTTGGGCAACTTTATCTGACCGCGTGATATCTCGGTTCCGTCGGCTGTAAGTGAATATTCCATATAGTATGCCGACAGGTCGGTGTAGAAATTCTCGTTATAGACCTCAATTACGCCCTTGCGGATATCCACTGGAGTAGCCCAGATATTCTGATAGAAATACTGCACCTCATATGCGTGCGGGTTCCAGCGACGGTCAGGGGCAATCAGACCGTTACAGTTAAAGTTCTGGTCCGATGTCGGGTAGCGACCCTCATCACCTCCGTATAGGAAAATCTCCTTTCCATCGGCATTTTTACCGAATACGGCCTGGTCAACAAAGTCCCAGATAAAGCCGCCCTGAACCGAACGGTTGGCGCGGATAATATCCCAGTACTCCTTGAATCCGCCCTCACTGTTACCCATTGCGTGAGCATATTCGCACTCTATCATCGGGCGCGGGTCATTACCGCGTTCATGACGCTCCATAGCGCCGTAATCGGCATACATGGGGCAGTGTATGTCACAATGGTCAGGCGAACCGGTGGCACCCTCATACTGTACGGGGCGGGTCTTGTCATACTCCTTTATCCATTTGTAGCAGGTTACAAAGTTCTGGCCGTCGCCATCCTCGTTACCCATTGACCATACAATGATTGAGGGGTGGTTCTTGTAAGTTATCACATTTGACTTGTTACGCTCCAGATGAGCCTGTTCATACTCCGGATTGCGGGCAAGCGGACTGGGGCCATACATCATTCCATGACCTTCCACATTGGCTTCGGCCACCAGATAAATACCGTATTCATCGCACAAATCATACCAACGGGGATCGTCAGGATAGTGACTGGTACGTACAGCATTTATGTTCATCTGCTTCATGATCTGAATATCCTGGATCATACGCTCCAACGGAACCACATAACCTCCATAGGGATCCATCTCATGACGGTCGGCGCCCTTTATAAGGATAGGCTGGCCGTTTACCAGCAGCTGACGGTTGCGTATCTCCACCTTACGGAAACCTACCTTTTGCGGGATGACCTCTATAACGCCGCCATCCTGTTCGGTCAATGTCATATACAGGGTATAAAGGTATGGGGTCTCGGCCGTCCACTTGTAAGGATTCTTAACCGGGAATGAAACATTGGCACTGTTGTTGTTTACAGCAAGGGTCTTGTTCCATACGGTTTTGCCCTTGGCATCCTTAAGGTCAAGTCCCAGCAGCTTGCCCTGAGCATCGGCAAACGTTGCGTCAAAGGACAGGGTTGCATCCTTGTAATTTGCATCCAGGTCCGTTACAATCCTGAAATCATCCAAATGGGCCTGAGGACGTGAATACAGATATACCTCACGGGCAATTCCCGTAAAGCGCCAGAAATCCTGGTCCTCTATGTAACTGGCATCGCACCAGCGCATTATCTGTAAGGCTATCAAGTTTTTATCACCAAACTTGACATAGTCCGTTATATCAAACTCTGCCTCCATCTTGCTGTCTTCGCTGTAACCCACGTACTTGCCGTTCACCCAAACCCAAAGGTTCGATGTTGCCGAGCCCACATGGATATAGACGCGCTCACCCTTCCATTCGGCAGGTATATTGAAACTCTGGCGGTATGAGCCCACGTAGTTGTCACGCTCGCCTACTATTGGCGGATTTATAGGATACTCGTTATTCCAGGGATAGGTTACGTTGGTATATATCTTGTCTCCGTAACCGTTCATCTCAAACAGGCCGGGCACAGGAAAATCCACCCACTTGCTGTCATCATAGCCAATGGTGTAAAAGCCTTGCGGCTTGTCGTATGCATTCTTTACAAAATTGAACTTCCAGTTCCCCTCTATCGACATGAATCTTGAGGACTGGTCCTTTTGGCCTTTTTGTGCCGATTCAGGACTCTCATAGGCAAAATAATCGGCAACGTCGGGCTTTTCGTTTTCACTGTTTACTTTTGGGTCAAGCCAAACGGGCTGTTGCGCACAAACGGCAATCAGCACCATCTGCATTGCGGCAAGAACTGACAATCTTCTCATAATAGGATAGTGATTTAAATTGAATATCCGCGAAAATAGTAGTTTTCGCGCTATCACTGATAAAATGACCCGGAAAAATGTTATCTTTGGGGCAATTTGACACGCATGCGCACACGCGCGTTACACTTATAGATATATGACACCTGTTGTCCATAACAAGCAAAAAGGGTTATCCCAAAAGATATTAAGGTTTACACCCTACTTTCTTGCCATACTGCTTTGGGCCGCCTTGACTTTCAAGGAGCAGTTTTTCCTAAGGAAAGTCCAAGACCTGTCGCTTTTTCTGTTTGACGGTAATTTCCTGTCCGAAGGGCTCAAGACCCCGGGCGGAGCCCTGTCACTTGCAGGATCTTTCCTTACGCAGTTCCTTTATTATCCATGGATAGGTTCCCTAATCTGGATACTGCTGCTTTTTGCAACGGCAAGACTCACCTTAAAGGCATTCAATATTCCCGACAGGTATTCGGCTTTATCTTTCATTCCTGCAGCCATCCTTGTCATCAGTAACCTGTCACTGGGTTACGGCCTTTACATAATGAGGACACCGGATCATTTTTTCGGACCGACTCTTGGATACCTTCTTGCCGTCACCCCGGTACTGATCGTAAAAAAGCTTTCATCACGACAAGGTCTTCAGGCTGCTTTCCTCATTATTTGGACTTGTCTGGTCTACCCATTAGCCGGAATCTATTCCATAGCAGGTACGCTTGCCGCCGGAACAACCATTCTTAAAACCAACAGGATTCCGGCCGTTATTTCGGCAGCTGTCGCATTTATTATTCCCCTTGTATACTACAACTTTTACACCTCATTCAGGCTTGCCAACGCCTGGACCATAGGACTCCCTGTAGTATCCGATGAAGCGTGGACCGCACAGATCTGCACTCCGTATTACATACTGTTGGCACTGGCCGTCATTGCGCCCTTGTTATCCGGCCTGTTAAACAAGAATAATGACAATAAGCCGTACGCATTTACAATTCAGGCCGTAACCGCATCAATACTTGTAATTTTGGTATTGGGATTCTGGTTCCGCGATGACAACTTCCACACGGAACTGGCCATGTCGGAGGCTGTTGACAACTATGACTGGCAAAAAACCGTTGACATATTCAAGCAAGCCACCCAAAGCCATTCCGGTTCCGATGCCAAAGCGTATGAGGCACGTACCCGCAAGTTATCACAGGCCAAAAGCAATGATGAAATCCTGGACATAACAGACCAATTTGAGTCACGTTTCTATGAGCCCACCCGCACTATGGTCCTTTATCGGGACCTTGCCCTTCTCAAACTTAACAAGGCTCTTGATATGGCTTTTACAATGAAAGACGGTGGCCGCGCCCAAAAATCACGCACCCAGATTCCAATGGTATACCAGGCTGCCAGGCAACTCTATTTTCAATATGGAGTTGAAAACATGTGCTACCGCTGGTGCATGGAAGATATAGTGGAACACGGATGGAGCTATAACACTCTCAGATATATGGCCGAGTATGCCATTGTTACCAAAGAGAACAACATGGCCGGCAAGTACCTGGACAAACTATCAAAAACCCTTTTCTACCGTAAGTGGGCCCAGTCCAGGAAAAGACTGATCCAAGACAATTCTTTAATAAACACAACGGAACCGTACAAGAGCATTGTGCCGTATATGTGTTATGACAACAACATGTCAAACGACATGGCAAAACCCGAGGTCCATCTTATCAACCATTTCCTGAGTTCCCAATCCGCCCAGGCCACTCCGGAGTTTGACCGTGCAGCACTGCTGTTTGCAATGCGCACACAGGACATAACAAGTTTCAGGCAACGGTTGGTATTCTATTTAAGGTCCAACAACCCCGACAAACTGCCGCGTGGAGTGCAGGAGGCTGCCATACTGTACGGTGACCTGCAGAAAGACCCTATAGGATTGCCTTATGACAAAACCGTAAAAGACAGTTATGAGTCTTTCAAAAAATACGTAAACAGCCATTCAATACGCAGTATCAAGGAATCTGCGTATCCGTACTACCTACAATTTGGAAAGACGTTCTATTATTTCTATTACTTTATTAGGAACCTACAGACATACTGATATGAGACACATCTTTTATCCTCTTGCAGTCTTTTTGATGCTTTCAGCCTGCAGTCCGCAGGTTCCCGGCACCACCCAGTCTGTCAAAAATACCCCTTCCATATTTCCAGATTACACCGATGTGACCGTTCCCTCAAATATTGCGCCCCTTAATTTCAAAATAGAGGAGCAAGGCCAAAAGTATGTAACCCTAATCACATCCGGTTCCCAAAAGGTCACCATAAGCGGCAACAAAGTGTGTTTTCCGGCCGGTAAATGGCAGAAACTTAAAGAAAACGGCCCAATAAATATTCAGGTATTTGTTTATAGGGACAACGCATGGTACAGCTACCCGCAATTCTCAATAAATATATCGGATCAGATAGACCCCTATATATCTTACCGCATCATCATGCCGTCGGTAGAGAGTTACGAGCGCCTCAGCATAAACCAACGTGACCTGACATCGTTCAAAGAAAAGGTAATATATGCCAATCAGATGGTTCAAGACGGAGACAAAGGACAGTGCATAAACTGTCATCACTACAGGAATTACTCTACAGACAACATGCAGTTCCATGCCCGTCAGTATCTGGGAGGCACCATCATGTCCATTGACGGCGAGCTCCGTAAAGTAAACCTAAAGACCGACTCCACAATATCGGCAGGTGTATATCCGGCATGGCATCCCACACATGATTACATTGCCTACTCCACAAACAAGACTCACCAGTCCATTCATTCATCGGACAACAACCGCATAGAAGTAGCCGATGAGGAGAGTGACCTGATACTCTACAACATAAGGAACAATTCCGTAAGCATCATTGAGAATGACAAGAATCAGTTTGAGTGCTTCCCGGCCTGGTCTCCGGACGGACGTACCCTTTATTACGTTTCGGCCTATTACCAGGCACCGTTTGACAGCAAACGCAAGGATCAGGTATTCCGCAGTTATTCTGACATAAAATACAGTCTGTACAGCAAGCCTTTTGATCCTGACACACGCACCTGGGGGCAGTCCTCAGTGATTTATGACTGCGCCAGCCAGGGGTTGAGCGCCACGTTGCCCAGAGTTTCCCCCGACGGCCGATGGCTCATGTTCTCCATGGCTCCATATGGAGTTTTCCATATCTGGCACCGCGAATCAGACCTTTGGCTTATGGACCTGAAGAACAATACCGTACGCAATGTAACCGAAATAAACAGCCCGGAAGTGGAGAGCTACCACTCCTGGTCTTCAAACGGAAAGTGGGTCATATTCAGTACCCGTCGCGAGGATGGTGCATACACGCGTCTCTACATTGCCCATATGAACGGCGACGGAACGTTCTCCAAGCCATTTGCTCTTCCTCAACGTGACCCGGACTTTAACAGAGAATTCCTGTATTCATACAATATTCCGGAGTTTACCGTTGAGCCGGTAAAGGTTTCGGCAAAAAAACTGGCATCATTCATAAAAAGTGTAGATGCATCACCCGTATCATTTGAACAAAAAAAAGGAGAATGAACAAGATCAAAAATACAATGACAGTAATCATTGCTGTATTTTGCCTAATGACAACAATGCAGGCAGGAGCTGTCGATAAAGAAGGCAAGTTTGTACTGGTAATTGACCCCGGTCATGGAGGCAAGGACCCCGGTGCCGTTAACGGCAAGAACCAGGAAAAGACCATAAACCTTAAGGTTGCCCTTAAGATGGGTAAGCTTATTGAGGATAACTGCAAAGACGTGAAAGTAATCTATACCCGCAAGACAGACGTGTTCGTTGAGCTGTACAAACGGGCCGACATAGCAAACAAGGCAGGTGCCGACATGTTTATTTCGGTCCATACTAATTCATCCAAGAACAAGAGCGCAAACGGAGCCGAGACATATCTGCTGGGAGTAGAGGACAACCGCACAAGCGCCAACCTGAATGCGGCACTCGAGGAGAACAAGGCCATTCTTTTGGAAAATGACTATCAGGCCCACTATGAGGGTTATGACCCCAACAGCCCTGAAAGCATGATCATTTTTGAATTCATGCAGAACGAGTTCCAGAAAGAGAGCCTTAAGATGGCACAATTCAATCAGAACCAGATGGTAAAGGGAGCAAAACGCCCGGACAGGGGAGTTCACCAGGCCGGATACCTTGTACTTTGGAAAAGCGCAATGCCAAGTATCCTGATTGAGCTGGGCTTTATCTCCAACAATGCCGAATGCCAATATCTGGTATCACAAAAGGGCGTTGACGAAATGGGACAGAGTCTTTACAAGGCATTCAAGGAGTATCTGGAATACCACAACAAACAGACAAATAAGGCTGTTCCCACATCGCAAGCAATAGGCAACAAACAGACCAACACACCAAAAGAGGCCAGTCAGGAATCACTTCCCGTATACAAGGTCCAGTTCATGAGCCTTAAGACACCTCTTAAAAAGAACGACAGCCGGTTAAAGGCATATGAAAATGTGGACTATTACACCGAGAACGGTATTTGCAAGTACACTTGTGGTGATACTACCGATTATGACGCCATCCTTAATACGAAGAAAGAGGTCCAGAAAAAATACAAAGACGCATTCGTGATTGCCGTCTACAACGGGAAAAGAATAAGCGTAAAAGAAGCCAGGCAAATAAACTCAAAAAACAAATAATATCCTTATAAATATACGGGGCAACAAACACTCCAATTTAGATATTGTCTAAATAGCGATAATTCCGGCAACAAAAAAAACGAATTTAACCAATCTTATTCCAAACACGTTTACAAAAGGGTTGCAACACCTTTTGCGAAGAGCGGCTAAAGAAGTTATCAACAGGTTATATTGCTGATTTTCACGAATTTAAAAAATATCAAGTGGTTGTTTTCAACCTATTTTTACGTTTTTTACAAGTGCTTAATTCCCAATAGGTTACAAAGACTCCGTTTTTCGCAGAAAAAAACCTGTTTGGACATTTCAAAGAAGATTATCAACTTTGCAAAGCCGACAGACAGAAAGACTCTGTCAGTTCTTTTTTAGATCCTTTACAATGACGGGAAACGAACTAACAACCAAATGGGAATTATGCCTGGATTTCATCCGCGACAACGTATCAAAGTCCGTATTTGATGCGTGGTTCTCCGTCATTAATCCGGTCCAGATTGAAAACGGTGAGTTACTTATTCAGGTGCCCAGTCCGTTTGTCTATGAATATCTGGAGCAGAATTGTCTGGATGTAATAAAAGCCGCGCTTACCAAGATTTTTGGAAAGGGAACAAAGCTGATGTACAGCATCCTTACTGACAAGGAGAACAACATCACCCAAGACATAAGTTCCGCAGGCGCTACTACGGGTAAAATCAAAGAGGCAGAACCTATTGGCAACAAGGCCCCCCAAGCTGCAAGTGCACCTCTGGTTCAGGACCTTAACCCAATGCTTGACCCCAACTACATATTTGAAAACTTTGTAGAAGGAACAAGCAACAAGCTTGCCCGTACCGCTGGTGAGACAATCGCCCTGAATCCTGCAAGCAGCGCATTCAATCCCCTGTTCATTTACGGTGCATCGGGCGTAGGCAAGACACACCTGGCAAATGCCATAGGAATGAAGGTCAAAGAGCTGCATCCCGAAAAGCGTGTTCTTTATGTTTCGGCTCATCTGTTCATGGTCCAGTATGTTGATTCAGTCAAGAACAACACCACAAATGACTTTATTCATTTTTACCAGTCAATTGACGTGCTGATCATTGACGACATGCAGGAGATGGCCGGTCAGACCAAGACACAGAACACGTTCTTCCATATATTCAATTATCTGCACCTTAACCACAAGCAGCTCATCCTTACCAGTGACCGTCCTCCCAAGGATATGAAAGACCTGGAAGAAAGGCTTATTACCCGATTCAAATGGGGACTGGTTGCAGAACTTGAAAGACCTGACCTGTCTTTAAGAAAAGAAATCCTTAGGGACAAGACAAAGCGTGACGGCCTTAAGTTCCCGGAAAACGTAATAGACTATATAGCCGGAAATGTTACCCAGAACGTTCGTGACCTTGAGGGTATAATAGTATCTCTGATGGCTCATTCAACCATCTACGGCAAGGAAATAGACCTTAATCTTGCACGTGAGGTAATAGAAAAGAGCCAGCACCATGAGCAAAAGCCAATCACGATAGAGTCTATTATTTCTAAGGTTTGTGACTATTATAACATAGAGGAGCAATCAATACATACTAAATCACGCAAACATGAGATTGTCCAGGTAAGACAAATCAGCATGTATCTGGCAAAAAAGTATCTGGATTACTCCACCTCAAAGATTGGAGCCTATATAGGAAAACGAGACCATGCAACCGTTCTGCATGCCTGCAATATGGTTCGTGACCAGATTCAGGTAGACAAGAACTTCAAGGCCGATATGGAAAATATAGAGAGCGGCCTTCGTTGCTGAACATTCAAATCACATAGTTGTTTCTAAGCGGTGAACATTCACCGCTTTTTTTTATGTCAGAATCAATCAAAACAACTCATCAGTCATACAGGACAGCAATCCAAAATAATCAGTTTTGGACAACTTTCAACCACAAACTAAATCTTAACAAACTGACTACCAACACAAATCTCTCTTAAAACGGAAAACTTTGAAATATTTCAAAAATAAATTTTGGCAAGAACTACAATTTTTAAAACTCAATAATTATATTTGTGATGCTGTTTCCAATCCGTTGATTGGGACATATTTTTACGCATACATCAAACAAGCATTATAAATGGACAACAAAAAAACAACCTACACTTTCGATGAGGCGTTTAAAGCCTCGGTGGACTATTTTGGAGGTGATGAACTTGCTGCCAAAGTTTGGGTTAACAAGTACGCGGTAAAGGACTCCTTTGGAAAAATTTACGAGAAGACCCCCGATGACATGCATTGGCGCATAGCGAATGAGATTGCACGGGTAGAAAAAAAGTACAAGAACCCCATGACTGCCAACCAGCTCCATGATCTGCTCAAGGGATTCAAGTATATAGTTCCACAAGGCAGTCCCATGACCGGAATAGGCAACAATTATCAGATTGCATCGCTTTCCAACTGTTTTGTCATTGGCAATGAGGGCTCGGCCGATTCCTATGGTGCCATCATGAAGATTGACGAAGAGCAGGTCCAGCTCATGAAACGTCGCGGCGGTGTAGGCCATGACCTTTCCGACATACGTCCCAAGGGGTCTCCTGTAAAAAACTCCGCACTGACATCAACCGGTCTTGTCCCGTTCATGGAGCGTTTCTCAAACTCCACCCGTGAGGTTGCACAGGATGGCCGCCGTGGTGCCCTGATGCTGAGCGTATCAATCAAACACCCCGATTCGGAATCATTCATTGACGCCAAGATGGAGAGCGGCAAGGTTACAGGTGCCAACGTATCGGTCAAGATTGACGATGAATTCATGAAAGCTGCCATTGCAGGCGAAAAATACCTGCAGACCTACCCTATTGATGCCAAAAAACCTCTGTATTCCAAGGAGATCAACGCCAGCGAGCTCTGGAAAAAGATTGTGCATAACGCATGGAAATCGGCCGAACCGGGAGTTCTTTTCTGGGACACCATACTTCGCGAGTCAGTTCCCGACTGCTATGCCGACCTCGGATTCCGTACAGTCAGTACAAATCCCTGCGGCGAGATTCCGCTCTGCCCCTACGACAGCTGCCGACTGCTGGCCATCAACCTGTATTCTTATGTAAAGAATCCGTTCACCCCCAAGGCCAAGTTTGACTTTGACCTGTTCAAGAATCATGTAGCCATAGCTCAGCGCATCATGGACGATATCATTGACCTGGAAATTGAAAAGATTGACATGATCCAGGCCAAGATTGCCAGTGACCCCGAGGACGACGAAACCAAATACACCGAGAAACGTTTGTGGGAAAAAATCATGCACAAGAGCACAATGGGCCGCCGTACCGGTGTAGGCATAACTGCCGAAGGTGATATGCTGGCTGCAATGGGCCTGCGTTACGGAACTCCCGAGGCTACGGATTTTGCCGAGAAAGTTCAGCGCACCCTTGCTCTTGCCGCCTATCGTTCATCGGTTGAGATGGCTAAAGAGCGTGGCGCATTTGAAATATTTGACTGGAAACGTGAGCAAAAGAACCCGTTCATTCTGCGTATCAAGGAGGCCGATCCCCAGCTCTATGAGGATATGAAAAAATACGGCCGCCGCAACATAGCATGTCTTACCATTGCTCCCACCGGTACCGTAAGCCTTATGACTCAGACCACGTCAGGTCTGGAGCCGGTATTCATGCCTGTTTACAAGCGCCGCCGCAAGGTAAACCGTGAGGACGAGAACGCCAATGTAACATTCGTAGATGAAAACGGCGATGCATTTGAGGAGTTCATTGTGTTCCACCACAAGTTTGTGGAATGGATGAAAGTGAACGGCATTGATCCCGCCCAAAAGTTCACGTCCGAACAAGTAGACGAACTGGTTGCCCGTTCTCCCTATTACAAAGCTACCGCACAGGATGTTGACTGGGTTAACAAGGTCAAGATGCAGGGAGCCATGCAAAAATGGGTAGACCACTCAATAAGCGTCACCATAAATCTGCCTAACGACGTATCCGAGGAACTGGTAAACCAGCTTTATGTTGAGGCATGGAAGAGCGGATGCAAGGGCTGCACAGTATATCGCGACGGTTCACGTGACGGCGTTCTGATTGATGCCAAAAGTGACAAGAAGGCCGATAAGGACAAGGAAAAGAAAGACAGCAAAGAACCTACCCTGGCACCATGCGACTGCGAACCGCGTCAGGTTGTTGAAACCCGTCCGCGTGTACTCGAAGCCGATGTAGTACGTTTCCAGAACAACAAGGAAAAATGGGTAGCATTCGTAGGAATCCTGGACGGACGTCCCTATGAGATATTTACCGGTCTTCAGGATGACGAGGAAGGCATTGTACTGCCCAAGACTGTCGAGAAGGGTTGGATAATAAAGAGTCTGGATGAGAACGGCAACAAGCGCTATGACTTCCAGTTCACCAACAAGCGAGGATACAAGGTTACTATCGAAGGCCTGTCCGAAAAGTTTGACAAGGAGTACTGGAACTACGCCAAACTGATATCGGGCGTACTCCGTTACCAGATGCCTATTGACCTTTGCATCAAGCTCATCGGCTCTCTTGACCTGGGTTCGGAAAACATAAACAACTGGAAGAACGGCGTAGAGCGCGCCCTAAAGAAATACGTACAGGACGGTACAGCTGTAAAGGGCGAAAAGTGCTCCGTCTGCGGAAGCGAATCCCTTGTCTACCAGGAAGGCTGCCTTATCTGCAAGAACTGCGGTTCATCCCGTTGCGGATAAGCAAAAGCTTACGTATTAAAAGAAATAAGGCCCTCATCCGGGGCCTTATTTCATTTTTCAACAGTAATTGTAAAACCTGATGATGCACAAGGAATGCCCACCGGCGGATGCTCCTTACTAACAGTAACCGTAACAGCCCTAACGCCACCAAAAGCATCCAGAACAGACCTGGCAATCCGTCCGGCCACATGCTCCAAAAGAGCCGACCGAATCAACATCTGTTCCCCAACAATTGCAGCCACCTGTGCATAATTGACGGTTCCGCACAGTTCGTCAGACTCAACAGCAATAGTTGCATCCGTCTTGATAGTAACATCTACTGTGTACCATCCACCAACAACAGCCTCCTGAACCTCCGCCCCATGATAAGCATAGAACCGAAGCCCCTTGAGATTAATATATTGTTCCTTAATATTCAATATCAGACTTCTATTGGTTTATATTTAGGAACTAGCAGTTTCATAACCGTCCAGCCAATAAGATAAGCCACAGCACAGATGCAGAACACAATCATGTACCCAGCCTCCTTACCCTCAAAGCCCAGGAACGAGAAAGCCGCCCCCATAGCATCACTCTTAGTAAACAGCATACCAGCCCCCTTATTAATCATAAACGAAGCCAAACCACCCATAGTAGTACCCACACCGGTAATGGTTCCGATAGTAGACTTGGGGAACATGTCACCAATGGTTGAATACAGGTTTGCGGACCATGCCTGATGACCGGCACCTGCCAAACCAATTATAATAGCAGGGAACCAAGCACTGAACTTGCCAAGAGGCTGAGCGAACAGAGCCAGCAGCGGGAAGAAGGCAAATATGAGCATAGCCTTCATACGACCGGAATATGGCTCCATGCCTTTCTTCTCAACAAAGTATTTAGGCAGATAACCGCCACCTATGCTAACCACAGTCACAATCAGATAAAGTACAAAAATAAGCATCATAGCCTCCTTTGAATCGGAACGGTAGTTGTACTGGTCCGAGAAATAAGCCGGAGCCCAGAACAGGAAGAACCACCATACGCCATCGGTAAAGAACTTACCGCAAATAAAAGCCCAGGTCTGACGGAAAGTGAAGCACTTAAAGAAAGGAATGGACTTTTCCTCCTTTTGAGGCTCTGCAGCCTTAGCGGCAGCCAACTCTTGGGCATCATCCTGATGGATATACTCCAACTCGGCCTGATTAACAAATCTGGACTGCTCCGGTTTGCGGTAAAGTCCAAACCAGAAGAACATCCAGACAAAGCCCAAGGCACCTATTATTATGAATGCCATCTCCCACCCCCACTTGGCAGCAAGAACAGGAATACACATAGGAGCCGCAAGTGCTCCTACCGATGCACCGGCATTGAAAATTGATGTTGCAAAGGCACGGTCCTTCTTGGGAAAATACTCGGCTGTCACCTTGATTGCAGCGGGGAAGTTACCCGATTCACCAAGAGCCAGCACCGCACGGCAGAATATAAACATATAGACCGATACGGTCGATACAATCAGCGTAAGGTCGGCCGAACTCTTTACTGCCGCCATTGACTCAACACCGGCCCATTTCAAAGCAGCCCATCCGCAGGCGGCATGCATGCAGGCGCCTACCGACCAGATGAAAATAGCCCACAGATAACCCTTACGGGTACCAAGTTTGTCAATGAACTTGCCGCTGAACAGACATGCCACAGCATAAAAAATGGAGAAGAAACCTGTTATGGTTCCATACTGGCTGTCGGTCCATGCAAAATCGGCCGAAATAAAATCTTTCCATGTAAGTGAAAGCACCTGACGGTCCAGGTAATTGACTGTCGTGGCCACAAAAAGAAGGGCGCACAACCACCAGCGGAAGTTTGTCATGCGCTGGGTTTTTGAGTTTGTGTTTAAAGTTGTCATTATATTTATAGGTTAGTTGTTCATGTTTACTTTGGCGTTAGCTTTGGCTTTGGCTACCGGCCAACGCCAAGGCCAAGGCCAACGTTTTTATTCTGTGTAATACACTCTTTTTACTCTGATGGATACAGTGGATATGATCTCATACGGAATGGTACCAAGAATATCGGACAGTACATGAACCGGAAGGTTGGGGCCAAAGATCTCAACGCTGTCACCCTCCTGGCACTCAATGTCCGTAACGTCAATCATGCACACGTCCATACATATATTGCCAACATAGTATGCCTTCTGGCCGTTAACCATACAATAAGCCTTCCCGTTACCCAAATGACGGTCCAGACCGTCGGCATAACCTATAGGTATAGCCGCAATACGTGAATGACGGGTTATCTTACCCTTACGGCTGTAACCAACGGTTTCACCCTTTTCAAGTTCACGTATCTGGAGTATGGTGGTCTTAAGGGTACATACGGTCTCAAGCGGCTGGTTGTCAAGCGGATTGACTCCATACAATCCAAGTCCCAGACGTACCATGTCATATTGGACCTCAGGGAATCTCTCTATTGCCGCCGAATTGCATATATGACGTATAATATGATGCTTGAAAGCCGCCTGAAGGGTATCGGCTGCGGCATTGAAACGTTCTATCTGCAGTTTGGTGAAAGAATCAAAGTCCGGACTGTCGCTGCCAACAAAATGAGAGAATACCGAGCACGGAATGACGGCAGTCTGGCGCTGCAGACGGCGCACCAGTTCGGGTACATCATCAGGGGCAAATCCCAGACGGTGCATTCCGGTGTCAATCTTGATATGAATGGGGAAATTGGTTATGCCGTTGTGCTCGGCGGCACGGATTATCATATCCAGCAGGTGGAAACTGTAAACCTCGGGTTCAAGTTTCTGGTCAAACAGCGTTCCGAACGATGTCCGTTCAGGATTCATGACCATTATGCTTGTGGTTATTCCCGCCTTGCGCAGTTCGGCACCCTCATCGGCCACAGCCACAGCCAGATAATCCACCTTACGGTCCTGAAGCGTCTTGGCAACCTCTATCGCACCGGAACCGTAAGCCGATGCCTTGACCATGCATACAATCTTTGTTTCCGGTTTAAGCATGCCGCGGTAACGGTTCAGGTTATCGGCAATAGCCTGAAGGTTAACCTCAAGTATAGTCTCATGAACCTTTAGTTCCAACCGCTCCGCTATCCTGTCAAACTCAAAAATGCGTGCGCCTTTAATGAGCACAAGCTCATTGCGCATTCCCGCAATCAGGTTTGATTTAAGGAATTCATCGGTCGAAAGGAAGAAATGCTTTTCCCTGATGTCAAAGAATTTCTCCATGGAAGAGATATCCTCGCCAATGCCAATGAGTTTTGTGATTCCCCTGCTCTCCACCAACTGCGCCACCTTACGGTACAGTTCCCTGATGGACCATCCTGACTGAAGGATATCGGACAGGATCAGGGTACGCTCACGGGACTTGTCGTCATGACGGCGAGCCATAAAATCCAACGCAATACCAAGCGATGATATATCGGAATTGTAACTGTCGTTTATAACAATGCATCCCTGCTTTCCGTCCTTAACCTCAAGACGCATTGCCAAAGGTTCAAGTTTTGCCATCCGCTCGGTTATCTTTTCGGGCGGAAGCATAAGGAAAATGCACACTGCAAGACAATGGAGCACATCCTCAATCGAAGCGTCGTCAATAAACGGAATCGTAAAGCTGTTTTCAAGTCCAATATAACGGTACTTTATCTCTGTATGGGTTTCGCCCTTGTTTATGGCCGAAATAAAGAGCGGTTTTTCCTGATTTTTGCGCGACCAGGCTATCTCACGAGCCGTAAAGACCGATTTGTCTACGCAGTCCTGGATAAGTTCGTTATCGCCGTTGTAAATTATCACGTTGCAGTCACGGAACAGCTTAAGCTTTTCAATGCACTTTTCCTGCATTGACTGAAAGTTTTCCTGATGTGCAAGTCCTATGTTTGAAAGAATTCCTATTGTAGGCTTGATTATCTTCCACAGCTGACCCATCTCATCCTTTCGTGAAATACCGGCCTCAAATATGCCCAGTTCCGACTGTTTGTTCAATAGCCATACCGACAGCGGCACACCTATCTGGGAGTTGTAGCTTTTTGGTGAGCGTGTTATGACATAATCCGGTTCCAGCAGCTGATAAAGCCACTCCTTTATCATTGTCTTGCCATTGCTTCCGGTTACGCCCACCACCGGAATGTCAAATGATTCACGATGCTTTGCAGCCAGAGACTGAAGTGCCGCAAGCGTATCTCTTACAAGAAGAAAGTTTGACTCTTCATAGTCATCCATATTGTCCGGCAGACGGCTCACCACAAAGTTGCGCACGCCACGGTTATAAAGGTCACGGATATAGTTATGACCGTCGCCGCGACGGGTAACGATTGCAAAGAAAAGCGTTTCCGACGGAAAACAGAGGGAACGGCTGTCAGTAAGCAGCCACGATATGCCGGCTGGACAGAAACCATGCCTTTCGGCCCCTGTCATCCGGACAATATCATCAATGGAATATGTCATTTTACAACTCTAGTTTCGGATTGTTCAAAGATAAACATTTTTCTCTTATAGTATCCCTGACACCCCGTTCAACCTTATATCATAGGCCAAAATTTGCCTTTTATCGTAGATAACATGGTAATATTGATACAAATTTGGTACATTTGCCATTTGAACTAACAACAAGAGGATGAGTTACGCGGAGGAAAAGACCGACAACAATCTGCTAAAAAGCATAGATTCGCCTGCCGACTTGAAAAAACTCAACATTGAGCAGTTGCCTCAGGTTTGCAGCGAATTGCGTCAAATGATAATTGACGAACTCTCACATAACCCCGGACATTTTGGTTCAAGTCTGGGTACCGTGGAACTTACCGTCGCATTACATTACGTATTCAACACCCCCGACGACCGCATTGTATGGGATGTCGGTCATCAGGCATACGGCCACAAGATTCTTACCGGCCGTCGTGACCGATTCTGCACCAACCGCAAACTTGGAGGTCTTCGTCCATTCCCTTCACCCGCCGAAAGTGAATACGATACTTTTACCGCAGGACACGCATCCAATTCCATATCGGCAGCACTTGGTATGGCTGTGGCCGACAAACGCAACGGACATGCCTCACGCCGTGTAGTTGCCGTGATTGGTGACGGCGCAATGAGCGGCGGACTGGCTTTTGAAGGCATAAACAACGCATCCATAACCAACAATGACCTGCTCATTATCCTGAATGACAATGATATGAGCATATCACAGAGCGTAGGCGGCATGCGCAGTTACCTTACCCAACTGCAAACCTCACGCTCATACAACAAGTTCCGGTATTATGTGTCAAGAGTTCTTGAAAAGCTGGGACTCATGAATGACCAGAAACGCCGCAACATTATCCGCCGCAACAACAGGATCAAGATAAAGCTTACCCATCAGAACAACATGTTTGAGGGTATGGATATCCGTTACTTTGGCCCGGTTGACGGACACAATGTCCAGAATCTGGTCCGTATCCTATCAAATATCAAGAACATGCACGGCCCCAAGCTCCTGCATATCAAGACAGTAAAGGGCAAGGGTTACGAGCCGGCCGAAAAGGATTCGGCAATCTGGCATGCTCCAGGCCTGTTTGACAAGGTTACCGGCGAGCGGATAGTACGCAACGGCGAAGGACTCCCCCCGTTGTTCCAGGATGTGTTTGGAGAGACTCTGCTGGAACTCATGAAAGAGAACTCAAAAATCATTGGAATCACTCCGGCTATGCCCATAGGCTGCAGCATGGATATACCAATGAAAACATATCCGGACCGCTGTTTTGACGTAGGTATTGCCGAAGGTCACGCCGTAACGTTCTCAGGCGGACTTGCAAAGGAGGGCATGATGCCTTTCTGCAACATTTACTCATCATTCATGCAGCGTGCATATGACAACGTCATTCACGATGTTGCCATCCAGAAACTCAACGTTGTACTCTGTCTGGACCGTGCAGGTCTGGTTGGCGAAGACGGTCCTACACACCATGGGGCGTTTGACCTTGCATTCCTGCGTCCCATTCCCAATCTGACAATAGCATCGCCTTATGACGAGATAGAATTGCGCAACCTGATGTACACCGCGCAACTGCCCGATCAGGGACCGTTCATTATACGTTATCCCCGCGGCCGTGGCATCCTGGCAGACTGGCGAAAGCCGTTCGAGCCTATCGTTATAGGTAAAGGCCGAAAGCTCAAGGACGGCAAGGACGTAGCGGTACTCTCCATAGGCCCCATAGGCAATCTTGCAGAACAGGCCATTTTGGCATGGGAAAAGGAGAGCGGCAAAACCGCAGCCCTGTTTGACATGCGTTTCCTGAAACCTATTGATACCGACATACTGACCCAAGTCGGAAAGAACTACAGCCGGATTATAACCATCGAAAACGGAATATTGACAGGAGGTCTTGGAACCGCCGTCATGGAGTTTATGATGGAAAACGGCTTTACTCCCACTATAAAACGTCTTGGCCTGCCCGACCGTTTTATAGAGCATGGCTCAACGCCTCAACTGTTGCATATCTGTAATATTGACGAGGATGCGGTTATCAGCGCACTGAACGAGCTGACTTGACAATCAAAAAAAGACAAAAGCATGAGAATAGTTATTGCAGGAGCTGGAAATGTTGGAATTCACTTGGCCAAACTGTTGTCGGGTGAAAACCAGGACATAATCCTGATTGATGAAAGCGAGGAAAAGTTGAGCCGTCTTGACTCAAGTTTTGACCTGCTCACCATACAGGAGTCCCCAATAACCCTTCACGGTCTTAAGGAGGCCGGTGCCGGCGATGCCGACCTGTTTGTGGCTGTAACTACCGATGAAAGCCGCAACCTTATTTCGGCCCAGCTTGCACATTATCTGGGAGCAAAAAAGACTGTAGCCCGAATAAATAACTACGAGTATCTCCAACCCAAGAACAAGGAGTTCTTTACAAGCATTGGAGTTGACTCGCTCATCTATCCCGAGATGCTTGCCGCAAAGGATATTGTTGACGGCATGAAACTGAGTTGGATACGCCAGTGGTGGGAATTTGCAGGCGGAGCGTTGGTCATGATGGGCATCAAGCTGCGTGACAACGCCCAGATCCTGGACAAGCCCCTTTCGGAATTGGGAAAAGAACTGCCCTACCACATAGTGGCCATACTTAGAGAGGGCGTAACCATAATCCCAAGCGGAAACGACACCATGCAGGCCGGCGACCTGGTTTACTTTATGACCATGAAAAAGCATATTCCCCATATCCGCCGAATAGCCGGTAAGGAGGAGTTGCCCGACGTACGTGACGTGATCATAATGGGAGGCAGCCGAATTGCCGTCCGCACGGCCCAGCTCATGCCCGATTACATGAATCTCAAGATAATTGAGAGCGATATGGCAAAATGCAACCACCTTACCGAAGTATGCGACGACAAGGTGATGATAATAAACGGCGACGGCCGTGACCCCAGCCTGTTAAAGAGTGAAGGCATACAGCACACCGAGGCTTTTGTGGCGCTTACCGACAACTCCGAAACAAACATCCTGGCCTGCCTGGCAGCCAAGCGCTTTGGCGTGACCAAGACCATTGCCGAAGTTGAAAACATAGACTACATCAATATGGCCGAGAAACTGGATATTGGTACGGTTATCAACAAAAAGAAGATTGCCGCCAGCCACATATACCAGATGATGCTCGACGCCGACGTAACGAACGTAAAGTGCCTTACATTTGCAAATGCCGATGTAGCCGAATTCAACGTAATGGAGGGAGCCAAGATAACCCGCAATCCGGTAAAAGACATATCGCTTCCACGCGGGGTGACCATTGGCGGACTGATCAGAGACAAGGAGGCCATAATAGTTACAGGCAACACACAGATACTGCCTGGTGACCACGTAGTGGTATTCTGTCTTGAAGGAATGATCAAAACAATCGAAAAGTATTTCAATTGATACACGTAAAGATCATACACCGCATACTGGGAGTCCTGCTTCTGATTGAATCAGGAATACTGTTGCTGTGTTCTTTCTTTCCTGTCTTTTATGCCGAGAATGACCTTTTCGGGTTCATCATGGCAGCACTGCTCAGCGCCTGCTGCGGCATGATTTTCATGATGATAGGCAAAAGCACCCGCAATCAGGAGGGAGGTATGACACGCCGCGACGGTTATATCGTGGTTGCCATAAGCTGGGTCCTGTTTTCGGTCTTTGGATCAATGCCATACTATGTGAGCGGTTACATTCCCAATTTTACCGATGCATATTTTGAGACCATTTCCGGTTTCACCACCACCGGAGCCACCATACTTGACGACATTGAAGCCATGCCGCACGGACTCTTGTTCTGGCGCAGTCTTACACAATGGATAGGCGGTTTGGGAATTGTATTCTTTACGGTAGCGGTTCTGCCTATTTTCGGTGTTGGTGAAGTTCAGCTCTTTGCCGCCGAAGCCATTGGCCCAACACACGGCAAACTGCATCCAAGAATAAGCGTAAGCGGTCGTTGGATTATTATGGTATATGTGCTCATTACCGTCCTTTGCGCCGTTTGTCTGAGATTATGCGGCATGGGCGTATTTGACAGTGTAAACCATGCGTTATGCACGGCTGCTACAGGAGGATTCTCAACCAAGAATGCCAGTATAGGATTCTACAATTCCCACAGCATAGAGTATGTGATAATATTCTTTATGTTCCTGTCGGGAATAAACTACGGCCTGCTCTATTTTGTAATCTTCCGAGCAAAACTGGGCAAGATGGCCAGGGATACGGAATTCAAATGGTATCTTACAGTCCTGCTTATTTTCACCGTCATTGTAGCCATAGGCCTGTATATCTCCAAATCATATAACGGTTCCGCATCCATCCGCAACGCACTGTTCCATGTCACAGCTATCATAACCACAACCGGATTCACCACTACCGACTATACGCAGTGGCCTCCGTTCATATGGATGCTGCTGGGACTGGGAATGTATTTTGGCGCCTGCGCAGGATCCACATCGGGAGGAATGAAATCCATCCGTATTGCCATACTGTTCAAGGCCATGCGTAACGAATTCAGCCGAATCCTTCACCCTAACGCAGTGCTTCCGGTGCGGGTAAGCGGTAAGGTTATTCCACAAGCCACAAAACAGAGCGTGCTTACATTCAGCATATTCATAATAGCATTGGTATTCATAGGCTGGTTCTTTTATCTGGCCATAGGAATAGATATTGCCGATGCATACGGTACTGCCCTGTCATGCCTCAGCAATGTAGGCCTGACCATAGGAGATCACGGATGTAATGTTCCTTGGAGTGATATGCCTTGGATAGGCAAATGGTTCTCAACCTTCCTGATGCTGGTTGGACGACTCGAGGTCTTTAGCGTCCTGCTGCTGCTCACCCCCTCTTTCTGGAAGCGTAGATAAAAACCTGGTCACATCATCACGCATACGCTGATACATTTCACACTCCCTGTAGTGGGTGTTCTTTCGTATTGCCTCGGCCAATCCCATCTGGCTGTGCTGGTATGCGCTTATCTCGTTCCTGTACTGCTGGTCGTGAACGGCATAGCGGCGTATCTCGGCCTCCCGTTCCTGACGGAGTACCGTACATATTGGAGTAAGCAGTTTGAATATTACATTCTCTATCAAATGGTGCCCTTGAACAAACAGGTATGTATTGCTCTCATTCACTCCCATAGAGGTAAGCTCCTGTCTAAGAGCGGCAACCTGAGGAATAGCTTCCGGATAGTGGTTCTCCAGCCATCTGACTTTATGTGACACACGCTCCTGCACACCCGCAATGGAACTATCAGGCCTGCGCACATCAACGCTCCTGAGGCGTATGTCAACGCTCAGGTCCTGCATGCTGAACTGATTGTGCATCTTTTTACGGTAAAACCACACATTCCACACAAACAACGGATATACAGCCTTTGAATAGAGCTCCATAAAAGCCTGAAAATCTATCAGACGGTGATCATTCAGCGTACATTGCACACAAATCTGATGCAGGCTGCCGGACCAGCACTGATAGTTTTCAATAGCGTATGTATATGTCTGGATAACGTAAGGGCTCTCTATAATCTCCTTCGATGTCTGGGTGACACCCTGAAGCAGCCAGTCATAATCGCTGTCAACGCATGCAATCAGGCTGTTCCCCAGTCCGTTGTGTTCAATGCAGGAACGCAAGGCCGATTTCTTGCCCTTGGTCAAGCCGCCCCGGTTGGGAAGCATTATCTGAAAATACCGGTCCGGAGTTTCAAACTCATCAAGGAGCAAACGCCAGAAAGAGACATCATCATAACTTTCCACAAACGCCACAATACGACCTCTGCGCTTACCGGGCAACAGTCTGTCGGCAGCCTCAAAATAGCGGGAGTTTATATTATCGGTAAGTCTCTTCATGCCGAAGAACGCCTTACTTGACCGTTATATCCTCAACATCGGTCACAGCATCCATCCAACCGTCCATAATAAGTGCCGGCGAATGGGTGGTCATTATAATCTGAACATTCGGGTTAAGTGAGCGAACCCGCTGGATAAGCTGCTGCTGCCACTCAATATGAAGAGATATTTCAGGTTCATCCATAAGCAGGACGCACGGATTCATATCCTGGACCAGCGTTGTCATCATAATGACCAGCAACTGTTTCTCGCCCGATGAAAGACTGTAAGGCAACAGGGTTGAACCAAACTGGTCAAACAGGATTTCGTTGCTTGTACGCACAATCTTTTTTCCGGTATCGGCAAAAAGTTCATCCATATAATCCATGAACCTGATTCTTGGTGCCGATATCTCCTGAGCCACCTTGATATTGTCAGGATTGCCCGATGTAAGCAACTGGATTGTGCGGTTACCTATATTTACCTGATAATCCAGATACCTGCGCTGCAGTTTATACAGCTGCCAGTCCAGTTCCGATACCACACTCTTGTCGCTCATCTTTTCCAACAGGTTGCTGTGCATAAGAGGGCGGTCAATACTGCGTATCACGTCATATCTGAGCTTTTGGGCACCCTGCGGATAAAAATCAATTGACACCTCCTGACTCTCCTCCTTACCGTCACCAAGAAGATAATCCAGTCGTGACACGGTCTTGTTCAGGATTGTACTTTTTCCTGTACCGTTTACACCGCTCAGAATGTTTACGTCAGGTCTGAGATTCCAGACAATATGCTTTCTGCCCCAAAGGGAATTAATCTCAATCCGGCTTATACCGTCAGCATATGCATATCCGTTTTCCATAATCAATGATTTTTACGGGTTCTGTTTGTAAAAGTATAAAAAAAAGAAGAGTTACTAAAAGTATCTCTTCTCTTTTTTTGGCGGCGCGTGATTCACATCAAACGTAACCCAATGATATTTATAAAAAGGACTATCTTGCTTATGTAGTGACTGCCCAACAGACATGCTGTCTTGCAATCGCGTTACAAAGGTATTCTTTATTTTTTATCTCCAAATTTTTTGAGGTCTATTTAAGTGAAATTTACAGTTTATAACACTTTTACCCTTGTAAATTGGAAATAATACGTATAATTATTCTGCAATTGTTAATCCGTCAAGAAGCTCCAGATACTGCGGAACCGCCTGCTCAAACTCGGCAACAGTAACATACTCGTCGGCCGTATGAGAGCGTGCCGAATCACCCGGTCCCATCTTGAATGACGGGCAATCCAGGATGGCCTGATCCGAAAGCGTGGGCGAACCGTAAGGTACCTTACCCATGCTCAAAGCCTTTCTTATTATAGGATGGTTAACGTCAATCCTTGATGAATTCAGATTGAACGACCTGGCCTTAACCTCACACCATTCCGGAAGAGCTGCACTGACCATATCAAAGATCCTGTGGTTTGAATAGAACTCATTGCTGCGGATATCGGCTGTAAACGTACAGGTATCCGGTATGACATTGTGCTGCGTACCGGCATTGATCATGGTTACCGTCATCTTGACCGGGCCAAGCAGATCGGACTGCTCCGGGAACTTGAATTCGCGCAACATTCCAATTACGGCCATTGCCCTGTAAAGGGCATTGATACCCTCGTTGCGGGCAGCATGTCCGGCTTTGCCATGTACGGTAAAGTCAAGTACCATTAAACCTTTCTCGGCCACTGCAGGCTGCATGCCGGTAGGCTCTCCTATCAGGGCCACATCAATCTTTGGCAACTCATTCACGGCCATTTTCATTCCATCGACACCGTTCACCTCCTCCTGGACAGTTGCCAGAAATACAGGGTTGTACTGTTGCGGTTTACTGTCCAACTGATAGAAAGCATAGAGCAGTGACACCAATCCGGCACCGTCATCGTTACTGCCCAGACCATACAGCTTTCCATCTTCCAGTACAGGGGTAAACGGGTCCCTGGTCCATCCGGCAACCGGCTTTACCGTATCCATGTGGCCATTAAGGAGCAAAGTAGGTTTTGCCGGATCATATGAGTGACCGTAAACAAGAAGATTTAAACCTATCTCCTTTGGGGTATATCCATGACTTATCATATCGGCCTTTACCAAAGCCGATGCATCATGCTCCGAACGTGTGACAGACGGAGTGGAAATAAGCTGCTTTAACAGCGAAAGCATGTCACTGAATGAGTATTCCATACTGCGAAGGTATGGAATTTTACTAAATAACGCCCCTTTCACGGGCCGAAAGTTCCCTTATTATGCTGATTGCAAACGGCAGAGCCAAGGCAAAAGTAAGGACATCGGCAGTAGCCATTGTTGCCTCAAGTCCCTCCAGGCCCCATATTGCCGGAAGTATAAAGAGTGTTGGATAGAATGCAAATCCGTGTCGGCTCATGGCCAGAAGCGTTGCACGGCCAGTACGGCGTATATTCTGCAAAAGCATGTTGGTTGGAGTTGTGAGTCCTACCAACGGGAATGCCACACACTGCCAACGCAACACTGTAGTGCCTATCGATAACAGTTGGGGATCTTCGTCACGGAAAAAAGCTATTATATTGGGAGCAAATATCCATCCCAAGGATGAAGTAACCAGTAGTATCACCACGCACATTCCAATGGTAAACAGATATGATTCCCTTACACGGCTATACCGTTTTGCACCCCAGTTGAATCCACATACGGGCTGGAATCCCTGGCCAACGCCCAGTATCACCGCCATTGCAGTCTGCATTACCCTTGCCACTACAGTAAATGCCGCTATTGTGGAAGCCTCCTGCCCTTCAAGTGCATAACTTGCAGCCGCCCAGTTCATACAGATGGCCGAAATACTTGACAAAGATTGTCTCATCAATGATGGAAGCCCGCCGGCTCCTATCTCACGTAAACGATCTGCCGATGGGGCATAATTGCGAAGATATATATGAACATTGCCCTCAAAGGTTGTGGCCCAGAACAGCAGACACCATGAAATAAACTGGCTTATGAGCGTTGCCAGAGAGGCTCCCTGTACCCCCATATCCAGACGGTCTATGAGCAACCAGTCAAAGAATATATTCAGTACAGCTCCTGCCGCTATGCCTATCATAGCCAGCATGGCATTGCCCTGCAGGCGCAGCTGGTTGTTCAGTGTCATCTGCGACACCAGGAATGGAGTTGCTATCAGTATCCACTTAAGATAGGCGTTGGAGTAAGGCACCACATCGGGGGTTGCACCAAGCAGCCTTGAAAGCGGAGTCATGAAACAAAGTCCCAGCGCCATGAACACCAGTCCTAAAAGGAATGATGAAATGAATCCCGTGGCAGCCATCTTGCCGGCACCCTCTGTATCACGGGCACCAAGAGCACGGGACATATAGTTGCCTGATCCGTGTCCAAAAAAGAAACCGGTCGCCTGAATGAGTGACTGGTATGCAAAAGCCACACCGACACCCGCCGTAGCGACAGTGCTGATGTGGCCCACAAACCATGAATCTACAATATTGTAGATGGCCGATATTGACATACTGATTATGGTGGGCACTGCCAGACTCATCACCAGTCTGGGTACCGGTGTTTCCGTGAGCCGTCTGTAACGAGCCTCACTCTTCAGTATGTCACTATTGTTGCTGTGCACCAGAGTCTATTTAAAACCTGGCACAAAATTACTCATTATTTGTAATACTCCATGCTTTCAGCATTCCAGGTCATTACCACGCTGTAGTGGCCCTCCACCTGTGAACGTGAGTAGTCCAGGAACACCTTAAGGGACTTGTCAAAGAGATCCGGCGTCTCAATGGAATCACGTAGCAGCAGGGTGCTCATTACGCAGTATGCAGCACTCTCCATAAGACGGCGTCCGCAGAAATCATTAACCTCAGTCTCCTTCTGATCTGTAACATGGGCAGTCATGGCATCCAGTTTCTCAACCAGAGCGCTGATGGCTGCCTTGTTCTCTGACTCAGGCAGAGTAGCCAGCATATCCTTCACGTACTGTGAGTATACGCCGCTTGTCACGTAACGCAGGGCGGCTACTACCTGAAGCTGTGTGGTACCCTCATAGATAGAGGTGATACGTGCATCACGGTACAGTCGCTCGCAGGCGTAGTCACGCATAAAGCCAGAGCCTCCGTGAATCTGTATGCTATCGTATGCGTTCTGATTGGCAAACTCACTTGTCATACCCTTGGTGATAGGTGTCAGGGCATCGGCCAGACGGCTGTAACGCTTGCTCTCCTGACGCTCCTCAGGTGTGAGTGTGCGCACCTTGGCAATCTGATCAAGTGACTTGTATATATCTACGTAACGTGAAGTCTCATACATAAGTGAGCGTGAAGCCTCAATCTTAGCCTTCATAACGGCCAGCATCTGATATACTGCCGGGAATGCATCTATGTTACGGCCAAACTGGCGGCGCTCTGCAGCATATGCCGTAGCCTCACGCCATGCAGCATCCTGAATACCTACGCTCTGTGTTGCTATGCCCAGACGTGCTCCGTTCATGAGTGACATCACATATTTGATAAGACCCAGGCGGCGGTCACCGCAAAGCTCTGCCTTGGCGTTGTTGAACACCAGCTCGCATGTGGGTGAACCGTGAATACCCATCTTATCCTCAATACGGCGAACGTTCACGCCGCCGTTACGCTTGTCATAGATAAAGAGAGACAGACCGCGGCCATCGGTAGTACCCTCTTCACTACGGGCCAGAACCAGATGGATATCGCTGTCACCGTTGGTGATGAAACGCTTTACGCCGTTCAGGCGCCAGCAGCCGTTCTCCACGTCCTCGGTTGCCTTGAGCATCACACTCTGCAGGTCACTGCCGGCATCGGGCTCGGTAAGGTCCATTGACATGGTGGCGCCGTTGCTTGCCATGGTCAGGTATTTCTCCTTCTGCTCAGGGCTGCCGAATTCGTTTATTGTATCGGCGCAAGACTGCAGGCCCCATACATTCTGGAAAGAAGCATCGGCTCTTGAAATCATCTCACCTACTGCACTGAATACGGTAGCAGGCATATTCAGACCTCCATACTGACGGGGTAGTCCGAATCCTGAAAGTCCGGCCTGATGCATAACCTTAAGATTATGGGCAGTACCCTCGGAGTACTGTACACGGCCGCCACTACAATGTGAGCCTTCGCGGTCAACACTCTCGGCATTAGGAGCAATCACCTCATCGCATACACTGCCGGTAAGCTCCAGCACACGGTCAAAATTGTCCATTGCATCGGCAAAATCGGCAGGTGCATAATCATACTTGTCAGCCTCGGAATAGAAGTTCTCCTTAAGCTCAACTATGCGCTCCATAAGCGGAGAGTGCATGCGGGCTTTCAGTTCAGGGGTATCCTTATAGTTGTTCATTTTGAAATCTCCTTTAAGTTACGGATCAGTTTGGGGATCACATCCTCTACACGGCCTGTCACCACATAGTCGGCAATGGCGTTGATGGGAGCATCGGGATCCTGGTTGATTGACATGATCAGGCTGCTCTCACGCATACCTGCTATGTGCTGAATCTGGCCCGATATACCGCAGGCAATATAGAGTTTGGGGCGTACGGTAATACCGGTCTGACCTATCTGACGGTCATGATCCACAAAACCGGCATCTACTGCGGCGCGGCTTGCGCCAACCTCGGCATGAAGCTGCTCGGCCAGCTTGAACAACATGTCAAAACCTTCGCGGCTGCCCATTCCGTAACCGCCGGCAACCACTATGCTGGCGCTGTCCAGATGGTGTGAAGGTTTTTGCATATGACGCTCAATCACGCTCACGGCCAGATCGGCCTGGCTAACGTAATCGGTCACTTTATGCTTTACTATCTCACCCTTATAGTCTGCCTTAAGGATCTCATTCTTCATCACACCCTGACGTACGGTTGCCATCTGGGGGCGATGGTCGGGGTTGACGATGGTTGCTATGATGTTGCCGCCGAATGCGGGACGGATCTGATAGAGCAGGTTCTCATATACCTTGCCTGTCTTCTTGTCCTCATACTCACCAATCTCCAGGTTTGTGCAATCGGCTGTAAGTCCGCTACCTAATGCCGATGAAACCCTGGGGCCCAGGTCACGGCCTATCACGGTTGCACCCATAAGTGCAATCTGCGGCTGCTCCTCCTGGAACAGCTTTACCAGTATTGCTGAATGGGGTGCTGTAGTGTAAGGTGCCAATGCCTTGTCATCAAACAGATGCAGCACATCAACTCCGTAAGGAAGAATCTGTTTCTCTATGCCGTCCAGTCCGCTGCCTATTGCAATAGCCTCAAGCTTTACGCCAAGCTGGTTTGCAAGAGAACGGCCTTTAGTGAGCAGTTCCTGACTGACGGGAGCCACCTGGACTCCTTCCAGTTCGCAATATACGAATATGCTGTTCATGGCTTATCCTATTATATGGTTAACGGCCAGTTCATCAATCAGAGCTGCGATATCGGCATCGGCTGCACCAAAGCGCTTGCTCTCCTTGGCCTGGAATACTATGTTCTCAATCTTCTTTACCTTTGTGGGTGAACCTGACAGTCCGCACTTGGCGGGATCGGCGTTCACATCGGCCACAGCCCATGTGGGTACCTCATAACGTTTGCGGCTCATGAGCAGCTTGGCGTTGCGTGGGCGGCAGGGGGCAGCGCTTCCGTTCACGGTAAGCAAGCAGGGCAGCGGAGCCTTTACGGTCTCAACACCACCTGTGATCACACGCTTTACGGTTACGCTCTTGGCATCCATTTCCAGCACCTCTTCAACGTAGGTTATCTGGTTCAGACCCAGCTTCTCGGCTACCTGCGGGCCTACCTGGGCGGTGTCACCGTCAATAGCCTGACGGCCACCTATTATGATGTCAAACTTGCCAATCTTGCGGATTGCTGTTGACAGGGCATATGATGTGGCAAGTGTATCGGCACCTGCAAACAGACGGTCTGAAAGCAGATATCCGTCATCGGCACCACGGTATACACCCTCCATCACTATCTCTTTTGCTCTCTCAGGACCCATTGTGAGCATTGTCACTGTGCTGCCGGGAAAACGGTCCTTGATGGCAAGGGCCTGCTCCAGGGCGTTGAGGTCCTCCGGGTTGAACACTGCCGGAAGTGCGGCACGGTTTATGGTGCCGTCGGCATTCATGGCGTCCTTACCAACCTGACGGGTATCGGGCACCTGCTTTGCCAAAACTATTATATTGAACTTATCCATAGATGGCTGCAAAGATACGGATTAACAGTCCGATGGCTGATTGGGGGAAGGACAAAACGGAGCGTTTTGCACAGTCTCTCCTATTTTGTAAACTCCGCTGGATATTAGTCCTCGAGCATGGATTTCTGGTTCCTGCGCTCCAGGTGGTGGAACTCGCTGTCTGTCTTGATAGTGGCTATGGTGGCTATTACGGCGTTGTAGAGCTCGCTTCCCTCACGGTAATCACCGGGGCAGGCAAAGTTTACGCGGCCTCTCTGAACCAGGTTGCGGGCCTGTGCACGGCTGGTATCGCTTTCGGGCTTGTAAATGGCAATTGAGCGGCCTCCTTCGCTCTTGACTATACGCATGCTGGGTATGTCAGTCTCTCCGTCACCAAAATAAATCATGTGCTGGAACGGGACCGGGCGGCCTTCATCGGGCATTGAATCATTTATCTGGGCATTACGCCAGATCTCATGAATACCCTTGTTTATCATGAATATGAACTGAGTCTTGGATGTAAAATCTACTGCAACGGCGGGCCAGACGGCCTTGTCGTTCTCATACATGAATGAGCAGGCGTATATCTGCTTGAAATACTTGGCTATGCTTGTACCCTCTATCAGTTCCTTAAGGCCCGATGATATTATGTAGTGCTCCACGTTCACACCCATCTCCTCACCCTTTCGGTTGATCAGTTCAAACCACTGCTCCACACCGGGAAAGAATCCTATTCCACGCCCAAACTCCACGAACTGCTGGCGGCGGATGCTGATACCGTTCTCCTGAGCCTTATCCACCATCAGTTTCATGTAGGCCAGGATTGTACTGGACTGCTGCTTCTCGGCCAGTCCGTGCGATGCCTTCCAAAAAGACTCTTTATCTGTGAGCCCTATGGCATCCATAAAGTCATACTCCTGCATATATGACGGAGACAGCGTTCCGTCAAAATCATACATCAAGGCTACTGTGGGTCTTTCCATACTGTTCTGCTTTAAGGAATACAAAGATAAATATAAACTATGTATTGTGTTACGGAATGAACAGGTATACAATAGGGACGTTTCACCTTGTATCTTACAGACAATCAGTTTGAGTCTTGATATATGGCGAGATTATTTCCTTCCATACTGTCTTTACCAGTGGCTCAGTGGATTTGTTTTGGAAAGACAACACCGTATCAGCTATTTCCTGCACAATATCTTTTGCACCACTAATGTCATTGCCTTCTGCTAATCTGATGAATTGGGGCATAGTGATATTTCTGTTGCATTCTTCAATTGTCATGGCATGTCTGTCACTACGGAACGGATTCTGCAGATTTACGGTGAATGTCACATCGTATGCCGGTGACATATTCCATTTGCCATCGGGTGTCAAGATAAATGAGAAGTTCTTGTCATGGTCATCACATACTCCTGTAAGGTAATTGAACACCACCCTTCGAAACATTTGCTCTATCTGGCCAGCCGGAAGATGCAGCATACGGCAGACTCTGAAGATATCCTCATAAGAATAAACAGCCCCGCACAATGCCTGTAGGGTGGCAGTGTGTTGTTTTTGTCCGTTTTTTCTGTCAAATCTTTCTGTCAGAAAATGATTGACTCCCTGAACCGGCAGTAATAGGGATTTCTCCATTGTTATTCCACAACTCTTGGCCATCAGATAATAGTTGTACTCCACTTCGGCAGTCGGCCAGTTATCTGAATCACGGAACTTGAGGATATACTGCGTAAAACTGCCAGGAAGCAGTACCTGTCCAGATCTGACCTCTTTCGTATCCCAATCAATTGCAACAATAGCTTTAGGATGTTGCCCTCCGGCACTCATTCCAACTGACATCAAATCATTTATACGTGTATCAGTGGACAGTTCAATTGAAACATCCTCTCTGGATTCCTGTATAGCTCTTGCCAATGAATATAGTTCATCAAGTAGAATGACATCATCAGTAGCATGGCTATATAGTTGCGGTTCAAATTCAAAAGCTCCCATTCCGCGGCTTCCGATGAATGCAAGTTTATCAACAGAACTTATTTCTGACCTGTGCAAATGATTCTTCTCTATCCAGGCAGAGAAGACCTTATTGCCCCAATCATCCGGTAGAGAACCGCTCAGGAATCTTGGCAGACCATCATATTCTGTGGCTCTACATAAATCTGACAGACCTTTTTGAACAATGTATTTAGAAAGGCTGTATGGACCCAGAGGATCTGGATCCAGTCCTAAAAGATGAAAGTCAGGATTAAAAGACACTACCGCACCCAGTTTCCCGAACCTGGGTTTATATCCGCCTCTCCATTCAAGCAGACAGACCTCATGTCCCCACAATCTAACGCTTACTATATTGTTTTTCATTATTTTCTCTTGCTTGCTCTTTGTCTTTGATTACGTATTGAGCGTTTGTCATACAGGCTTTCCGGCATATCAGGGATGACATCGGCAATGTTTTCAAGTAACTGCAGAGCACGCATAAGTGCAATGAATTTGTTAAGTCCAATGGAACCAAACTCTCCACTTTCAAAACGCACCAATGTCATAACAGAAACTCCGCTCTGTTCTGATACTTCCTTTTGGGTAAGATTCAGAGCGATTCTATAATTTTTGAACCTCTTTCCAAGATCAACGGATATGTCACTGTTTGACAATCCGTACAATTCCAGATCCTCAATTGTATTATTCATGGTGCAAATATACAGATATGATTAGTTATAAGCAAATATTTGCATTAATTTTTCATATTTGATATATAATACATAAAACATAAGGCCAATTTGTTGTTGTTGTGTGCCCCAAAACGTGTATCCAGCTCCTGTAAAGGGAAAATGAAAAATTTCAGCTAAAAAGTTTGGCTGGCTCGGCTAAACGTTTTAGCTTTGCAGTGAAAATCATTAGTTGACGTGTCTTATGAGAAAACTGACATCAAAAGAAAAGGTCATTATGGAGCACTATTGGGCTCATGGTCCTATGTTTGTAAGGGAGTTGCAGGAGCTTTATCCGGACCCCAAACCAAGTTTCAGCACACTATCCACACAGGTTCGCACTCTGCAGGCCGACGGGTTCATTGACCACGAGGCTTTTGGCAGCAACTACCGCTATTTTGCGACAGTAAGCAAGGAGGAGTACAGCGCCTCCGGACTAAGCGGACTTGTTGAAGAGTTTTTCAGCAGTTCATACAAGAACGTGGTCATGACATTTCTTAAGGATGAGAAACTCTCTGTCGATGAGCTTAAGGATATTATCAATCAGATTGAAACCGGCAAATAACTATGGAGGCATTCTTTATCTATATACTTAAGGTGGCCGTACTGACAGCCGCCTTTGGAATCCTCTATCACTATCTGCTCAAGAAAGAGACATTCCACCGCTTTAACCGCATAACTTTGGCTGTATCACTTCTGCTGGCATACATTATCCCTTTCTTTGTGATAACGGTAAGCAAACCCGGCGGAAAGATAAGACCTGATGAGTATCAGCAATATCAGAACACAAAGACTCTACCCAGCAATTCAGCATGCGCGTCTATTACTCGGGCATACTGTGTCAGGAACAGGCTATTCAGGGAAACAGTTTTGAAATAACCATTGAGGAGTAAAGTCAGGGAATAAGCAGCGAAGAGTCGCCGTAACTGAGGAAACGGAAACCGTTGTCCAAGGCGTAGCGATAGATCTTTTTCCAGTCGCCGTTTACAAAGGCCGATACCAGCAACAGCAGAGTGCTCTGGGGCTGGTGGAAATTGGTAACCATCATCTTTACGATGTGGTACCTGTACCCCGGTGCTATGATAATCTGAGTGCTGGTCTTAAGCACATCTATATGGTGGCGATCCAGATAATCCAGTATATATTGCAGCGCTTGAACCGATGTCATTGTGGGATTGGTCTCATACGGAGTCCATTGGTTAACGTGCATATCCTCCTCAGTTGCATCGGGATGGGTGCTAAGATAGACACCTATATAATAAAGGCTCTCTATGGTGCGGACCGATGTGGTACCAACAGCAATAGTCTCACCGCCATGAGCAATCAGTTTCTCAATGGTGCTGCGACGCACCGCAATGAACTCAGTATGCATCTCATGCCCACTGATCTCCTCCGATTTTACCGGCCGGAATGTACCCGCACCAACATGCAGGGTCAGTTCCTCACGGTCAATCCCATGAGCATCCAGATCACGGAGCACCCGCTCAGTAAAATGCAGTCCGGCAGTAGGAGCCGCCACACTACCCTTAATCTTGGAATAAACGGTCTGATATGTAGTCTTGTCACTCTCCTGTGATTCGCGGTTCAGGTATGGAGGAATAGGTATCTCACCCACAGCCTCAAGCAGCTCGGCCCAGCTTACGCCGCCGTCCCACTTAAAGTCAATCCTGTGGCTGGTTCCATGCATAGGCCCACGCTGAGCGGTAAGAGTAACCGTCTTGCCGGCAACCTGAACGGTGTTGCTAAGGATTGGAGTATCATCCTTCCAGCGTTTGAGGTTACCCACCAGACAGTACCAGCTGCAAGATGAAGTCTGAGTAAACATAACCTGATAATCCGACGGATCTGCCGGCTCCAGCAGGAAAATCTCAATCAGAGCCCCCGTTGACTTGGGGCCGCCGGTAGCCTCCTTACGGAAATGCAGACGGGCCTGAATCACCTTGGTGTTATTGAACACCATCAGAGCCCCTGAGGGCAGATACTGGGGCAAGTTACGGAACACATCCTCACTAACCTTCCCATGCCTGTACAGCAACAGCTTTGAACTGTCCCTCTCAGCCAGCGGAAACTTAGCGATCCTCTCATCCGGAAGCTCATAATTGAACTCAGCAATCCTGATATGTTTAACGTTCTCCTCCATTCGGACCGCAAAGGTAAAGAAAGAATTGAAAACTAGAGAGCAAGCGCCAGTGTAAAAACCGAGATTCTGACATCAGGCACAGCCAAAACAATAGTATCAATCAAAGAGCATAGCGTAGCCCCCGTAGTCATAACGTCGTCAACAACCAGGATATGCCTGCCACGCAAAGGCTCACAGTCAGACACCTTGAACAGACCCTGAGCGTTACCCCACCGCTGAAACTTGCCAAGCGTAGCCTGACGCGTACGGTCCTCATCACGTATGACCGAACCCGTCACGACAGGCAATCCCGTTACCTGACTTATGCCCTGAGCTATATACATGCATTGGTTATACCCTCTCTGCTTTTCTTTTGAGCGGGTTAAAGGAAGAGGCACTATGCAGTCAACACCTTGAAAGAATCCTTTAGGCATCAACTTTTCGGCACCTATCCGGGCCAACCAGGAACCCACCTCCGGATGATTCCAGTATTTAAGATGAAACAGTATATGGCGGTAATCACTCTCACGATCGTAATGAATGACCGATGAAGCCCTGACCACCTTACTGTTAGTCAACAATATGCGTTCTGCCGGACTGATACCGTCGGGCTTATAATCCATGAACGGCATAGAAAGATAACAGGCAACACACAGATGGATTTCGGCCGTATCAAGCCTCCTGCCGCACACCTTGCAATAACGTGGCAGCACAAAATCCAATACTCTTTTCCAGAACATCAATCTTGTCAAAAGGAGTCCGGACCGTCATTAAAATCCAGCATCTTGCTGACCAGTGCCGGCTCAAATCCGCGTCCACAGACTGTTTTCATGGTTTTCATTTTACGCTCATACTCCGTAGCGCCTTTTGTAACACGGTATCGGGACTTTACGACATCCCTGAGTGATGTCATATATTCATCCTCATCAATTGTTTGGAGTGCGTCGGTTGCCACATCCTTTGGTATGCGTTTCTGCCACAGAGCCTGTGCAATCTTTTTTCGGCCCCATTTGGCAAAACGTACCTTGTCATGAACAAGAGCACGCGCATAACGCGCCTCATCAATATACCCTTCCTTGACAAGATGATTTATTACACGGTCTATATCTGCACTCTCCACATTACGTCTCTCAAGCATTGCCCTGACTTCGGTACAGCAATGCTCGGCTCCCGAACAATACCGTTCGGCAATTGTCTTAATCTCGGGTTCTGTCATAGTATAGCTTTTATCATACGTTGTTTTCCAAATATGTCACTGCGCAGTTCAACATCATGGTAACCTGCTTCAATAAGCAGCGTTTCCATTGCCTGCGCCTTTAACGGATTTATCTCAAAATACAGACTGCCGCCTGTTTTCAGGGCCCGCCTACCTAATTCCGCTACGGCACGGTAATACAGCAACGGATCATTGTCCTGCACAAACAGAGCAAGATGCGGTTCATAGTCAAGCACCGTACTCTCCATTTGAGCCTTCTCGGACTCCATTACATACGGCGGATTGCTTACTATCACGTCAAAACAGTATTCCTGTTCCGGCACTTTAAGAATATCCACCTTGCTGAACACAACATCAGTACCATTCAAACTGTTGTTGAAACGTGCAACTTGTAGAGCGTCATCACTTATATCCCACCCCTGAACCTTGCAACCTTTCAAATTGTGAGCCAATGTTACGGCAATGCACCCGCTCCCGGTACCCACATCCAGCAGACTCCCGGAATCCGGACAATCCCGTGCCACCCACTCCACCAACTCGGCCGTTTCTGGCCTTGGAATAAGCACACGTTTGTCAACCTTGAACTGCAAGCCGCAAAACGGAGCCCACCCAATTACATATTGTAAAGGTTCGCCCTTCTTAAGGCGGTCCAATGCGTCAAACAAACGGGCATCCCGTTCACTGTCATCGGGCAGGGACTCTTTTGTGTAAAAAGAAAGAGCACTCACACCAAGCAATTCGGTGCAAAGCGCCCTTTTGACTGTTTCAAGCTCCAAAGCGTCAAAACACCCTTTCAAAGAATCATCTATTAACGCTCCAAGCCTTTTCATCCTGTTACGGATTTATCTTTACTGACCCTGAGGCCGATGCAGAACCTTTCATGGATGTATTTACATCGCCCATGGTATAACTGAAACTGGCAGTCATAGTAATATTGTATGTGCCGTTTGTAGAAAATGTACAAGTAAGCTCTGGGGCATCAGGAATAGAACTGGCTCCACTCTCACGTCTTGCACTTGATTGACGGTCAAAATCATCATTTCCTCTAATTTTCCAGCGATATACAGCATTGTTTATCCTGTTACCAGGTTCTTTAATCTCAACTGTCAACACAACAGGCTGGCCTACCTTTGGATTGGGAGTCTTGCAGTATATCTTACCGTAAACCGGAGGATATGCATACTCCTCCTTTTTGCAACCGGCAAACATGAACAGTAATGCCATTAAAGTCAATGTCAGATTTATCCTTTTCATATTCAAGCAATTTCAAGTGCTACATCCATCATATTTGTAAAGCTTGACCTGCGCTCCTCAACCGATGCAAACTTTCTGTGTACCAACTGGTCCGATATGGTACAAATGGTCAGTGCCTTCTTACCCGCAGCTGCGGCATTTATATAAAGGCCCGATGATTCCATCTCAACGGCCTTGACTCCAAACCTGCCCCATTTCATCTGACGGTTTGACTCGTCATAAAACACATCGGCACTGTAAATGTTACCCACCTGGAAGGGATATCCCTTGGCTCGTGCCACATTCACGGCTGCTTCAAGAAGATCAAAGTCTGCTATAGGAGCAAAACGGGCAGGGAATCCATACTGATGTCCGTAATCGGAATCAGTGCAGGCGGCCTGGGCAAAGAGCATATCGCCAATCTGCATGTCTTCGCTTAAGGCACCGGCAGTACCCACCCTGATAATACGCTCAACATCAAAAAAGTTGAACAGCTCATAAGAGTAGATTCCTATTGACGGGATACCCATGCCATGCCCCTGCACGGAGATACGCTTTCCCTTGTAGGTTCCTGTATATCCAAGCATTCCGCGGACTTCGTTGTAAAGCACCGGATTTTCCAGATATCTCTCAGCAATGAACTTGGCACGCAACGGGTCACCGCACATTATCACGGTCTTGGCAACCTGATCATACTGGGCATGAATATGCGCAGTTGGGGTATCTTGCTTACTCATACTTTAAATTTTTTCTTCAAGAGGAGGTGATACGATGCACCCCTCAATATAATCTATCTTTTTAACCTTATCTTGAGCGGGAGCCACAAATACCTTATGACCTGTGGTTGAGACACGTCCCTCAGCATACCACTGCAGAGCCTGCGGAAATATACGGTGCTCCATGCGGTGTATCTGTGCCTCAAGTTCATCAACGGTACCGTTTATCGGTACAGCAGCCTGTATAATTACAGGACCAGCATCAAGTTCAAGGGTTACCAGATGTACCGAACAACCCGTAATCCTCACGCCGTGCTCATACGCATCAACTATGGCAGTGGCACCCTTGAAACTAGGCAGCAACGCGGGATGCAGATTAAGTATGCGGCCCGAGTAAGCGTTGATGAACACCTCACTCAGTATGCGCATCCAACCGGCAAGCGCAATGGTATCAACATCATACTTTTTCAATGTCTCAACCACAAGCGCGTCATATTCAGCGCGGTTGCGATGCCCCTTTGAGGGCACAATCTCTACCGGCACGCCCAGACGGTGGGCACGCTCAATCACGCCGGCATCAGGTTTGTTTGTCAAAACCACTCTTACATCAGCATCAAGCCTCCCAGCCTGCACAGCCTCAATTATAGCCTGCGCGTTGGTTCCGTTGGCCGATGCCAGTATCGCTAATCGTATCATAGTCACAAAGGTAAATAAAAAAGGCGCGCGAAAAATCTTCGCGCGCCTTTTTTCGTCTCAGAGCTATTACATCATGCCATCCATGCCGCCCATTCCGGGATTCATGGCAGGCATAGGCTTGTCTTCCTTCTTCTCTACAATCACGCACTCGGTTGTCAGGAACATACCGGCAATCGAAGCGGCGTTCTCAAGAGCCACACGTGTAACCTTGGCGGGATCAACCACACCGGCTTTAACCAAGTCCTCGTAGCGGTCAAAGCGGGCGTTGTAACCAAAGTCACCCTTGCCCTCCATAACCTTCTGGACTACAACCGAGCCCTCCTTGCCTGCATTGAATACAATCTGACGCAGAGGCTCCTCAATGGCGCGGCGGATAATCTGGATACCGGTTGTTTCATCGGCATTCTCACCTTTCAGCTTGTCAAGGGCACTGATGGCACGGATGTAAGCTACACCGCCACCTGCTACGATACCCTCCTCGATAGCTGCACGGGTTGCGCACAGAGCATCGTCAACACGGTCCTTCTTCTCCTTCATCTCAGTCTCACTGGGAGCACCCACCTTGATTACGGCAACACCGCCTGACAGTTTGGCAAGACGCTCCTGGAGTTTCTCCTTGTCATAGTCACTTGTGGTGGTCTTGATCTGAGCCTTGATCTGGGCTACGCGGTCAGCTATCTTATCCTTGGCACCCTTACCGTTTACGATAGTGGTGTTATCCTTGGTGATGGTTATCTTCTCGGCTGTACCAAGCATATCCATTGTAGCCTGCTCCAGCTTTACGCCACGCTCCTCGCTGATTACGAATCCGCCGGTCAATACGGCGATATCCTCAAGCATCTCCTTGCGGCGGTCACCGAATCCGGGTGCCTTGACGGCGCAGATCTTAAGACCTGAACGCAGACGGTTTACAACCAGAGTGGTCAGGGCCTCAGAATCAACATCCTCGGCAATGATCAGCAAAGGACGGCCTGACTGTACTGCGGGCTCCAGGATAGGAAGCAGGTCCTTAAGGTTTGATATTTTCTTGTCATGGATAAGAATCAGGGGATTCTCCATAACGCAGTTCATCTTTTCGGTATCGGTTACAAAGTATGATGACAGGTAACCGCGGTCAAACTGCATACCCTCAACAACGTCAATGTATGTGTCACGACCCTTGGCCTCCTCAATTGTAATAACACCATCCTTTGAAACCTTCTGCATAGCCTCGGCAATGTGCTTACCTATCTCGGCATCGTTGTTTGCAGAGATAGTGGCAACCTGCTCTATCTTGTCAAAGTTGTCACCTACAGCCTTTGACTGCTTCTTGATGTTCTCAACGACAGCTGCAACGGCCTTGTCGATACCGCGCTTCAGGTCCATAGGATTGGCACCAGCGGTAACGTTCTTAAGACCTACGTTCACGATGCTCTGAGCCAGAACGGTTGCGGTTGTTGTACCGTCACCTGCATCCTCTCCGGTCTTTGAAGCTACTGACTTTACCAGCTGTGCACCGGTGTTCTTGAATGAATCGGCCAGCTCAATCTCCTTGGCTACGGTAACACCGTCCTTGGTGATCTGGGGAGCACCGAACTTTTTCTCTATGATAACGTTGCGGCCCTTAGGTCCAAGAGTAACCTTGACTGCATTTGCAAGCTCGTCAACGCCCTGACGCATCAGGTCACGGGCATCGGTATTGAAAAGTATCTCTTTTGCTGCCATAATTGTATCTCCTTTTTATTTTTCAACCACGGCCAGAACGTCGCTCTGGCGCATAATCAGATATTTTGTTCCCTCAACTTCAAGCTCTGTGCCTGAATACTTGCCATACAGGACCTGGTCACCCTTCTTGAGAACCATTGCCTCATCCTTGGTGCCGTTTCCTACTGCAATAACCTCACCCTTAAGGGGTTTCTCTTTTGCTGTATCGGGGATAATAATGCCACCGATGGTCTTCTCCTCGGCTGCTGCCGGAAGAATCAGAACGCGGTCTGCTAACGGTTTGATGTTCATTGTTATATTGTTTTTGAGTTATTAATTCTGTCACAAAGCCCCTTATCGGGCAATACAGTCAGTGCATAAAACATGCCAAACCGCCATTCGGGTTCAATGTGTCACCCGTTATGACAGTTTGGCACAACTTTATACGTTTCTTATCTGACATTCTCTGCCAGATACCTTAACAGGCTATCGGCCGAGAGATCACGCTGGAATGAGCCCTTGTGGAATACAGTAATCTGTCCGGTCTCTTCGGACACCACCACTGCCAATGCATTGGTCTTTTCGGATATACCCATGGCTGAACGGTGGCGCAGACCAAACTCCTTTGGCAGTTCCTCAGACTGGGAGAGCGGAAGTATGCAGGCGGCCGATTCTATGCGGTCACCCACAATAATCATGGCTCCGTCATGCAGCGGACTGTTCTTAAAGAAAATATTCTCAATCAGGAGCTGGTTGATATTGGCGTTCACCTCCTCGCCGCTGGCTATCACGTCATGAAGTTCATCGTTCTGACCCAATACAATCAGGGCGCCCTCCTTGTGATGGCTCATATTCTCACATGCCTTTACAATTGGTTCCCATTTGCTCAGGTCACCACTGGCATGATGCCTGCGGGTAAGCCAATGGAACAGCTTACGGGTACGGGTAGAGGTACCAATGTCACGGAAAAAGTGACGTATGTCATCGGCAAACAGGACAATAAGGGCTATAACTCCCACATCGACCAATTTGTCCATCACGGCACCCAACAGTTGCATTTTGAGTACCTGCGACACTATCATCCATACAAAGATGAATACCAGAATGCCAATGAACATATTGAGCGATCCTGTTCTCTTCATGAGTTTGTACAGATAGAACAGGAGCAGCGAGACGCTCAGCACGTCTATTATGTCCTTGATTCCGAATGAGACGAAGTAGTCTATCATATTTTTAAATCTTTGGCGTTGGCTTTGGCGTTGGCCTTGGCCTTGGCGTTGGCTATTTATTGTCAGTTAGGGCTTGTACTATTTTCACGGTGTGGACAGCTTCGGCCACATCGTGAACGCGAATCCAGTCGGCACCGTTCATAAGCGCTACGGTATTCATTGCAATTGTGGCTGGCAGAGCATCATCAGGTGTAATCTTAAGAAGTTTCCACGCCATTGATTTGCGGGAAAGAGCCGACAGAACTGGCAGCCCGAATTCACGCAACCTTGCCTGGTTGGCCAGAACGGTGTAGTTCTGCTCAACGGTCTTGCCAAATCCGTATCCGGGATCCAGAATCACCTTACTGCCTACATCCACACCGGCCTTTTTCATTTTTTCCAGCTTGTTCCCAAAGAACAGCATCATCTCCCCTATTGGATCATCCTTTATGTCCTCCGACCACATAAGCACATACTGCGCACCTGTATCGGCAACCACCTTATACATACTGTCATTGCCACCGTAAACATCATTTATGATACTAACTTTCCACTCACGGACACAGCGCTCAGCTATATCCGGGCGATAGGTGTCAACTGACAGCAGTATATCCGGGAACTCCGCCCGTATGGAATCAAGTCCCCATTCAAGGCGTTTCATCTCCTCCTCGGCCGATGCCTGAACGGCATTAGGACGCGTGGAGCAACCGCCAACATCTATTGCATCGGCACCTTGGGAAATCATAGTCCGGACACGTTCAACCAAAGTTGTCTTGTCCTGAACACGTGACCCGCTCCAAAAGGAGTCAGGGGTCACGTTTATGATTCCCATTATCCTGGCCATCACTTCTTTTCGGAGTCAAGGAAAGCCTGGATCTGCTCGGCAATCTTTGTCATACCGGCAGCTGTGGGGTGATTCATACGCTTCTCAATACCCTCAACAGCAATTACGGGAACACCGTAGTGCTTGCAGATCTCTCTCATTGACTCGCCCAGATTATCACTCATGCCATCATTCAGGAGCGAGTAGATTTTCATCTTGGGATACAGTTTCTTGAGGTTGTCAAGCAGGTATGCAAATGCCGGACGATAAAAATAAAGGTCCTCCTTTGTCCAGTCTGAATACTTGTAGTCACCAAAAGGCTCGTGAGTCCAGTCATCGTTTGTACCGCCAAAAATGAACAGGATATCGGGAGCGCCGATGCAGTTCAGACGGGTCACGAAAGCACGGTCTGAGTAGTCATCGTGATTGTAACCGCGGCAGCAAACGGTACTGCCTGACCATGAATCGTTCTTTTCAAGAACCCATCCGTTCTTCTCAATAACCTGAGCCCACCACTGCTGGCTCTGCTCAGTTACACCGCAGAACTGGTTAGGATAGAATGTGTCATAATACTTGGGCATGGTACCCGTAAAGGTTGAGTAAGAGTCACCCATAACGGAAACCTTTAACTGTGCGGACATGATTCCGCATACAAGAACACTTGCAAATAAAGCTACAAACTTTTTCATATTATAAATTGGTTATTATTTTGGTCAATCCTATACTGTTTGAACCTTTAATAAGTATACTGTATCCGCTCAAAGATTCAATTTTAAGGGCTTGGTTCACGGACTCCACATCTTCAAAGAGCCTGAATCCGGACCCTTGAGCAACTTTTTTGAACTCGCAGCCTACCAACCACACCTTAGTAAAACCCTTTTCCTTAAGCAGGTCCACTATATTTCTGTGCTCAGCTTGGGACACCTCTCCAAGTTCTCTCATATCACCCAGTATAAGCATCTTGTCATCTGCTTTCATCATACTGAAATTCTCTATAGCAGCAGTCATGCTTGTAGGGTTTGCGTTATATGCGTCAACCACCAGATGGTTACGTCCCGTCTCCGTCAACTGAGAACGGTTGTTCTGGGGTTTGTATCCTGCCACCGCATCCGATGCATCCTGCTCCTTTACTCCAAACTTAAGGCCGATGGTTATGGCGGCAAGAGCATTGTCAACATTGTAGGCACCAATCAGATTGGTCTGGACTATGTGCCATTCACCCTTACGGCTGCGCCAACGGAACTTGACAAAAGGATTGCACTCCAGTACCTCACCTTCCACAAGAAGTCCTTCCTGTCCGGGCTTGCCGTACTCAATAAGCGGCAGCCCAGCACACATCTGCTGCAGATGCCCGTTGTCACGGTTCACAAATGCAGTTCCATTATGCTCACGCAGCCAGTCATACAGTTCACCCTTGGTGCGCATAACTCCCTCAAAAGAGCCGAATCCCAACAAATGCGCCTTACCAACATTGGTTATCAGTCCGTAATCCGGCTGGCTTATCTCAACCAGTTCCTTTATGTCACCCGGATGGCTTGCACCCATCTCCACAATAGCATAATCATGGTCAGGTTTAAGCCCAAGTACGGTTAAAGGGACACCTATTGAGTTGTTGAGATTGCCCTGTGTACACAATATATTATAGGTGGTGCTCATTACGGCATTGGTAAGTTCCTTGGTGGTGGTCTTTCCGTTGGTTCCAGTTATCCCTATAACAGGAGTTCCCAACTGCCTGCGGTGATAAGCCGCTACCTGCTGCAAAGTGCGGAGTACGTTATCTACAAGAATCATCCGTGAATCCGTATCATCGTATAGTTCCGCATCATCCATGACAGCATACCGGCAGCCCTTTTCCAGCGCTCCGCGAACAAACTCATTGCCGTCAAAACGCTCGCCCTTGAGCGCAAAGAACATCAGTCCCGGACCACATTTGCGGCTGTCAGTAGTAACACCCGAGCACTCTTTAAACCTGCTGTAAATCTCCTCTATTTTCATTATAGCGCAAAAATAGAAAAATAACGTAAAATGGGCCACAGACATGAAAAACAAATTTTTTTCAAATATTTTTTCATCTTAACATTTTTTCTTATCTTTGACTCAACTTTATTAACCAAATAAAGCGATAATTACTAAACATTATTCATTATCAACTAATTAAAAAGGAACTATGAAGAAGTTTTTATTCGCAGTTGCAGCTTTAGCAACAAGTTTGACCGCTAGTGCACAGTTATGGGTAGGTGGTTCTTTAAATTTTGAAAATTCAAAAGAATGGCAGAATGACAAATCAAGGACAGATTGGGGTATCAGCCCTAAAGTCGGTTATGCTCTTGATGATGCTCTTGAGGTTGGTCTAGGATTTGGCATTACTGGTGCAAGTTTTGAGAACAATCTTGAGACTAAAAGTTCTCAATTAACTTTCTCAGTTGCTCCTTTTGTAAGATATTCATACTTCTCAGAGGGAAACTTCAGTCTGTTTGTTGAGGGTAACGTAAGTTACTATTACTATTCAGGCAAGCAAGAGCCCAAAGTTGGCGAAACCGCAAAAACCAGTAACTGGAGCTTTGGAATCAATATTTTACCCGGTTTCAAATATACTTTGACAGACCACTTTGCATTGGTTGGTACATTTGGAAGGTTAAGTTACAATCATTATCGTCCTGATAAAGAAGATCCAGTCTGGATTGGTGCTCAGAATTCATTCGGATTCAATCTTTCCTCGGGTTATAGCATTGGATTGTACTACGCATTCTAAACAAACCACAACAAAT
Source organism: uncultured Bacteroidales bacterium (assembly GCA_902760965.1). GTDB lineage: Bacteria > Bacteroidota > Bacteroidia > Bacteroidales > Bacteroidaceae > Colenecus. The sequence continues at coordinate 103,303 of CACWIN010000001.1, forward strand.
AACCATAGACAGCCGGCCACAAGGTCGGCTGTTTTTTTACCTATATGCAAAACACAAGAAAGAGAGGAAAACCTCTCGGAAATCCTCTCTTGTACGGGCGATAGGACTCGAACCTACACGAACTAGTTCACTAGATCCTAAGTCTAGCGCGTCTACCAATTCCGCCACGCCCGCCTAAAGCGCTGCAAAAGTAATTCAATTTACAATAATAACCAAGAGTAGACAGGCCTCTTTAGAGTCATCCTTTCTGTTACGGATTGATTATCCGGTCGTTAATGTATTTGCGGGCAAATTCTATATAGGTATCAACGCCCTTTTTAAGATCCGCCTCATCCATCTGTAAACATATGTCGGGTGCCACACCGCTTTCAATATGCTTTAACTGAGCATCAAGAGTCGGAGCCGATGAAAACCTTACAAACCAGCCGTTGGGTAGTTCCGAAACAAACGGCAAACCTCCTCCGCCACCTGTGGTATCACCCACAAGAGTTACAGTAGGAATGGCTTTCATCACATTGGCAAAATCATTGGCGCTGCTAAAGCATCCCCTGTTTACAAGAAGCACAACCGGTTTTACCCATCTAAGATTATTCCAGTCCGGTTCAAGCCAGTTCTTCTCCAGCTCCGAAAAATCATTGTGTCCGGGACCGTTCTTGTAACAGGAATAACTAACAAGTATGGATTCCTCTATAAAACGGGAAGCAAGGTCATCCACCGCCATCACATAACCGCCGCCATTGTTGCGAATGTCAATTATAATGCCGTTACACAACATCATATAGTTGAACATGGCATTAAGCTGACTGTCCGATATTGTATTCTCAAAACTGGTTATGGCCAGATAACCTATATTATCATCCAGAATCTTGTATAGATAGGTCCCGTTTGCAATTAAGTAATCGTTACCAAGATAACTGTCCTGGATATCTTTTGAGTAGTTCTCGGGGTAATCGGTTTTCCAACTCCAGTTTCGGCCAAAATCATACGAACTTATAAGGTTTACATGACCGTCACGCAGTTCGCCTATCATTGAACAGAGAACCTCAAAAAGGGCACGGTTACTCATATTGTCCGATATTGACGGACTGTATTTGTAATAGACCTGGTTCCAGTTTACGCCAAAATCCTTCTCTTTCAGGTCAAAAAAGCAGTAATGCCTGTCCATGATTGTCCATAAGGCCTCAAAGTTGCCGCGCGGAGTGTTGGCATATTCAGCATGATCGTCTTTCCTGTTATCCGAACATGAAAGCAAACACAGCACAATTGCCGTTACCAGAACAGTTATTACTTTTGGTGCCTTTTTTTTCATCGGTTCATCTCTTTAAGCCTCAACTTGTAAACCCAGCCCACAGTAAAATCCCAATCCAATATCCGCCTATAGTGTCCGCCCAAGGTATTTCCCAGGTAGTCTAACGAACATCCCACCTTTAAGCTCCCGGCACGCAATGGATACAGTAAGGATATCTGCTCTTTTAATGCAAAACAGTTTCCTACCCACGCAAAATGTATTAGCTTGTCATACTGATTATACTTGTAAACAAACCAGTATGGCTGGTCATAGTCCGGAGCAGGACTTATACCCATCAACGGAGAGAACAGGCTGACCTGAAGTGCCAAAGGGCGGTTCTTAATACTGAAACGGTAAGTGTAATCCACACATAATCCGGCCGACAGATAACCCTCGGCAGTAGCGGGATTGTTTGAACCGGACCCGTCATAAACGCACCCCAACTTAAGCATAACCGAAGGTCCCAGGAGCAGGTCCGATGTATTGGTATGGATGGCATTCCATGCCCGGGAGTAGAAATAGTCAAAATTGAAATACAACATCCTGCCGCCACCCAGACTGTTGGTATAACTGCCGAACATTACCGATGTATGCGTCCTGCCGTAGTTTAATACGCTTAGCGGGGAATAGCCTTTCCATGTATCCTCCTGGATTGTAACCGACGGACCGCTGTAGGTACTTTCCGAAACGTAAGTCTCCCTTGCGGTGGTACTTCCAACGCCAACCACTAATCCCTTGACTCTTTCCTTGTATCCGGGCAGTTCCCAGGCCGATGTCTGAGCGGCCGCCGTCAAAAACATAGACGGCAGTAAAACCAGAATAATGGCTACGGACAAGACCTTAAAACAAAGAGAGTTGTCCGTCGTCGGGCATATTGGTGTTTTCTTCTTCATCGGGTTCTGGAATCCGGGGTTCTTCCTGTACTTCGGGCTCAGGTTCTGGAACGCGCAACGGCTCAAGTTCCTCAACATCCTGGATTGCAAATGATGTAACCCTGCGTCCGCGCGCCTTGACACCCTTTATGCCTACAAAACTTTCGGCATCAATCTCCATGGGCTCGCGGAAGCTGTCAGCACCACCCATGGTAACCAGCACGCGCGGATAAACAGTATCCGTAAGGAGTACCAGGCGGCTGTCTTTTTCTTCACCCAGGATATTTATACGCTTTGCCGAAGGATCAAGATTGAATCTCTTAAGGTAAAGGAATCCCTTTTGTGAAGCATCAAACAAAAGTGCTGTCCAGACCTTACCCTGGTCATATTTCTCAATGCGCAGCAGGCCCGGATCAAAGTGGCAGTTGGCATCGGGGGCAGTAGTGTAGTACTCACCGTTGGCATTCACCACAAGCAGCAGGTCATCGCTGTCAAACTCGCCCAGGAATTCACCATGTCCGTCAAAGTCAAGTCTGAGTATATCCTTGTCAAACCACACCTTGCGGCCGCCCAGAGTTGATGTGCCCTGCGATTTTAATCCTATACGCTGAACCTCATTACGGGTGAGCAGATTACCCATTGACTGCCGGCCCTTAATCAGCATTTCACTGAAATCCCTGTCAAAAACAGGTTTCTTTAGTTTGGGGTTAGGCTTTAGGGTTATCTTAATGACCTCGGCCTCGCCGTTATGGTTGGCACTAAAGTAACATATCTTGGAGCCCGGTTTGCCCTGAGTCAGGTCATACTCCTTGTCACGGGTCAGACCTGTAGCGGCAAAACGTTTCATAAAATAAGCACCGTTGCGGCCGTCGCGATAAACAACGTTGTAGATGGTGCGCTTGTCGTTCTTCTTGAACACGTCAAGATAGAGCACGCCCTGACCTACAAACAGCTTATCGGCCACCTTTACAACCTTGTACTTGCCGTCCTTATAGAACAGGATTATATCGTCAATATCCGAACAGTTGCATACGTATTCGTCCTTCTTAAGGTCAGTGCCTATGAATCCGTCCGCACGGTTAATGTACAGTTTCTCGTTGGCCTCGACCACCTTGGTGGCAACTATAGTGTCAAAATTCTTTATTTCGGTCTTGCGTTCATACTGAGCTCCGTATTTATCCTTGAGCATGTTGAACCATCTAATGGTAACCGCCACCATGCTGTTTAGGTCTTTGTCAATACGGGCAATATCGGCCTTCATTCTGGCTATGGCCTCCTCGGCCTTGTCCTTATTGAACTTAAGGATACGGGCCATCTTGATTTCCATCAGCTTAAGGATATCCTCCTTGGTCACCTCGCGTATCATCTGCGGATAGTACGGAGTAAGACGGTCATCAATATGCTCGCAGGCGGCATCCATTGTGGGAGCCTCTTCAAATTCACGGTCCTTGTATATACGTTCCTCAATGAAAATCTTTTCCAGTGATGCAAAATGCAGCTGCTCAAGCAGCTCTCCACGCTCAATCTCCAACTCACGGCGCAACAGGGCCTTGGTGTTGTCGACCGATTTGCGCAGCACATCACTTACAGTAAGGAAATGCGGTTTGTTCTCATCAATCACGCAGCAGTTGGGCGATATGCTCACCTCGCAATTGGTGAATGCATACAACGCGTCAATGGTCTTGTCCGATGACACTCCGGGGGCAAGCGAAATGCGGATCTCAACCTTATCGGCTGTAAGATTCTCAACCTTGCGGATCTTGATTTTGCCCTTTTCACCGGCTTTTACGATTGATTCGCACAGAGTCATAACGTTCTCGCCGTAAGGTATCTCGGTTATGACAAGCGTCTTGTTGTCGGCCTCCTTGGATATCTTGGCACGTATGCGGACCATTCCGCCACGCTCTCCGTCATTGTAACGGGATACGTCAATGGCACCGCCGGTCTGAAAATCGGGATAAAGATGGAACTCCTCTTTCCTGAGGTACGAGACTGCAGCATCGCACAGCTCATTAAAGTTATGCGGCAGGATTTTGCACGAAAGACCTACGGCAATACCTTCGGCACCCTGGGCAAGCAGCAACGGAAACTTTACCGGAAGCGTAACCGGTTCCTTGTTGCGGCCGTCATACGAGGCTTTCCATTCGGTAGTCTTGGGATTGAAAAGAGTTTCAAGGGCAAACTTTGACAGGCGGGCCTCAATGTATCGGGGTGCAGCGGCACGATGACCTGTAAGGATATTTCCCCAGTTACCCTGACACTCTATAAGCAGGTCTTTCTGGCCCATCTGCACAAGTGCGTCACCAATTGACGCATCACCGTGGGGATGGAACTGCATGGTATGACCCACAATGTTTGCCACCTTGTTGAAACGGCCGTCATCCAGACGTTTCATGGAGTGAAGGATACGCCTTTGTACAGGCTTGAGTCCATCCACGAAATGAGGCACGGCACGCTCCAGGATAACATACGAGGCATAATCCAGGAACCATCCCTGGTACATGCCCGACAGCTGATGCCTTATCATCCCGTTGTCATCCTTTACCGGATGATATGACGAATGCCCGGCATCCTGTCCGTCATCTACTCCTTCCGTCTCCGCGTCGCGGAGTTCCTCATCCATGCTCTCTATCTCGTCACTCATTATCCCAATTCAGATTTGTTAGACGCGAAATTACTGCTTTTCAATCAAAAATCCCAACCGGATGCCTCCAACTTGACCATTTTTGCGCACCAACTTTTCAACAACAGCACAACATTGGCCTTATCAGCTCTTAATTACCTTATTTTAAGACTCTGCTATACCTCCCTTATTAAATAAAAGAGTACCTTTGCGGAAATTTTCGCGTAATAGCATATTATGGCACAAGAAGACGTTTTCAAAAAGATTGTAGCGCATTGCAAGGAGTACGGTTTTGTATTCCCCTCAAGTGAGATTTATGACGGACTCGGAGCTGTTTACGATTACGGACAGCTGGGAGTTGAGATGAAAAACAACATAAAGAACTACTGGTGGCAGAGCATGGTTCTGCTGCATGACAACATTGTGGGAATTGACTCCGCAATATTCATGCACCCTACCATCTGGAAGGCATCAGGTCATGTTGACGCATTCAACGACCCCCTTATTGACAACCGCGATTCCAAAAAGCGTTACCGCGCCGACGTCCTTATTGAGGACCAGATAGCCAAGTATGACGAGAAGATAGAAAAAGAGGTTGCCAAGGCCGCCAAGCGTTTCGGTGACTCTTTCGATGAGGCCAAGTACCGCGCCACCAGCGCCAACGTACTGGAGCACGTAGCCAAGCGTGACGCCCTGCACGAGCGTTACAAAAAGGCCATGAATGACGGTAACCTTGACGAACTCAAGCAGATCATCCTGGACGAAGGCATTGTATGCCCCATAAGCGGCACCCGCAACTGGACCGATGTACGTCAGTTCAACCTTATGTTCCAGACCGAGATGGGTTCTACCGCCGACGGCGCAATGAAAATCTACCTGCGTCCCGAGACCGCTCAGGGTATCTTTGTAAATTACCTGAACGTTCAAAAGACAGGCCGCATGAAGATCCCCTTCGGTATTGCCCAGATAGGTAAGGCTTTCCGTAATGAGATTGTAGCCCGTCAGTTCATATTCCGTATGCGTGAGTTTGAGCAGATGGAGATGCAGTTCTTTATCAAGCCCGGCACCGAGCTTGACTGGTTTGCCAAGTGGAAGGAGACCCGTATGAAATGGCATCAGGCTCTGGGCTTCGGTGCTGACCACTACCGTTTCCACGACCATGACAAGCTGGCCCACTACGCCAACGCAGCTACCGATATAGAGTTCCTCATGCCGTTCGGATTCAAGGAGGTTGAGGGTATCCACAGCCGCACCAACTTTGACCTGTCACAGCACGAAAAGTACAGCGGCAAGAGCATCAAGTACTTTGATCCCGAAACCAACGAGAGCTACACTCCGTACGTAATTGAGACTTCAATCGGCGTTGACCGCATGTTCCTGAGCGTTATGTGCGCTTCATACGAGGAGCAGGCCCTTGAGAACGGCGAGACCCGCACTGTTCTGCATCTGCCCGCACCTCTGGCTCCCATCAAGCTGGCAATCCTGCCGCTTGTAAAGAAAGACGGACTGCCCGAACTTGCACGTTCCATCCAGAACGACCTCAAGTTCCACTTTAACTGCCAGTATGACGAGAAGGATTCAATCGGTAAGCGTTACCGCCGTCAGGATGCCATAGGCACCCCGTTCTGCGTAACCGTTGACCATCAGTCACTCGAGGACAAGACCGTTACCCTGCGTAACCGTGACACCATGGAACAGCAGCGCGTAAACATTGCCGACCTGTGCAATATCCTTTCGGATACAGTTTCAATAACAAGCGTACTCAAGACTCTCTGATATGAAACGGTTCATTGCATTATCCATTCTTTGGGTTGCCGCTCTGACAGTTCTCTGCTCTTGCAGTGAAACCAAAGAAACCAGTGAATATTCAAACTGGGAGGAGCGCAATTCTGACTACATTGAAAGCATTGCCCAGCAATGCGCCCAGTTCCGTAGCCAGGGAGTGACCGTGGATAATGCCCAAGAGAACCAGATGTTCAGACTGCTCTCATACAAACTTGACCCCAGCCAGGAATGGGAAAACAGTTCATACGTTTATTGTCAGGTCATAAAAAACGGAAACGGTACTGACACACCGTTCTTTACGGACAGTGTTTACGTAAACTACCGTTTAAGGCTTATCCCTACCGACAATTACCCGGAGGGACAGGTCATGGACCAGTCATACAAGACCGCAAAACTGGATCCCGACATAAACATCCCGGCTGCATTCCAGGTTTCAAGTTGCGTAAAAGGAGTTTCGACCGCTCTCATGTACATGAATTGCGGAGATATCTGGAGAATATATATTCCCCAGGGACTTGGCTACGGCTCAAGCCCTAAGACAGGTTCCTCAATTCCTGAATATTCAACTCTCATCTTTGACTTAAACCTGGTTGAGATTGCAAGGACAGGACAGGAACTATCACCTAGATAAACAACTAACACCAAATACATAATCATTTTATTACTATGGCAAAAATTAGAGGTGCTGTTACAGTTGACAACGAACGTTGTAAAGGCTGTGAGCTTTGTGTCTCAACCTGTGACAAACAGGTTCTGGGCATGTCGACAGCAGTCAACAGCAAGGGTTACCACTACGCCTATATGGCTAACCCCGAAGCATGCATAGGTTGCACCAACTGCGGCATTATCTGCCCTGATGGAGTTATTTCAGTTTACAGGGTAAAAGTTGAGGAGTAATTATGGAAGAAAGAGAAATGAGACTTATGAAAGGCAACGAGGCAATTGCCGAAGCCGCAATCCGCGCCGGCGCCGATGCCTTTTACGGTTACCCCATCACTCCGCAGACGGAGGTAATGGAGTATCTGATGGAGACCGATGCCACAGCCCGCACAGGCATGGCTGTACTCCAGGCAGAGAGTGAAGTTTCCGCCATCAACATGGTATATGGCGGCGCATCAACCGGTCACAGGGTCATGACATCATCGTCAAGCCCCGGTATCAGTCTGATGGCAGAAGGAATATCATATCTGGCAGGCGCCGAGCTGCCCTGTCTGCTTATCAACGTGTCACGAGGAGGTCCCGGACTGGGAACCATCCAGCCCAGTCAGGCCGACTATTTCCAGACTGTAAAGGGCGGTGGCCACGGCGATTACAAACTGCTCACGCTGGCACCCTCATCGGTCCAGGAGCTGGCAGACTTTATTGCACTTGGTTTTGACCTTGCATTCAAATACCGTAACCCCACAATGATCCTGGCCGACGGTGCTCTGGGACAGATGATGGAAAAAATCTATCTGCCTGCTCAGCGTCCCCGCTTTACCGAGTATCCCGATTGGGCTACCAACGGCACCCCCGAAGGCAAGGAACGTCGTTATATCACCTCACTGAACCTGTTGCCGCAGGAGCATGAGCTGGTAAACATCCGCTTGCAGAAGAAATACCGCGAGATGGAAAAGAACGAGGTACGTTACGAGATGATTCAGTGCGATGACGCCGATTACGTGATTGTTGCATTCGGTATTATTGCACGTATTGCACAAAAGAGCATTGAGCTGGCTCGCGCCAAAGGTCACAAGATTGGCTTGTTCCGCCCCATCTCACTCTATCCTTTCCCATATGACCAGATCCGCGAGCTGGCTGACAACCCGCGTATCAAGGGCCTCATGTCTGTAGAGCTCAGCGCCGGTCAGATGATTGAGGATATCCGTCTGGCTGTAGAGGGCCGCAAGCCCGTAGGCTTCTTTGGCCGTCTGGGCGGTATGGTTCCCACTCCCGAGGAGATAGAGACTGCTCTGTACAATTACTTTAATATCAAATAAGCACGGCAATGGAAGTAAACGATATAATCAAACCTGAAAACCTGGTCTATCAGAAAAGCCGTCTGATGGCCGAGAAACAGTTCAACTTCTGCCCCGGCTGCGGCCACGGTGTTGTTGTACGCACTATTGCCGAGGTAATAGAGGAGATGGGAATTGAGCATGACGTTATTGGTATATCACCGGTAGGCTGCTCGGTATTCCTTTATGATTTCTATAAGTTCGATGTAGTTGAGGCTGCTCACGGACGTGCCTGCGCCGTTGCAACAGGTATTAAGCGCGTTCAGCCCGATAAGTTTGTGTTCACCTACCAGGGTGACGGTGACCTGGCCGCCATAGGTACAGGTGAAACCATGCACGCCTGCAACCGTGGTGAGAACATAGTAATTGTGTTCATAAACAACGGTATTTACGGTATGACCGGCGGTCAGATGGCTCCTACCACCCTTGAGGGAATGAAGACCACCACCTGCCCCCGCGGCCGTGACGTAAAAACCATGGGGTATCCCCTCAACATCACTCCGCTGCTGGCTCAGCTGGACGGTGTATGCTACGTGACACGTCATTCAGTACACACTCCCGCCAACGTACGCAAGCTCAAAAAGGCCCTTCGTCAGGCATTTGAGAACCAGCGTGACAAAAAGGGTACATCAATCGTTGAGGTTGTATCAAACTGCAACTCAGGCTGGGGTCTCACTCCTAAGGCCGCCAACGACTGGATGGTTGAGAACATGTTCAAGAAATATCCTCTGGGCGACATCAAGGTCGATGGCAAGCTTGTCATGGACATGAACGCACCCAGATAATAAGGAGGTATAATCATGACAGAAGAGATAATCATAGCCGGTTTTGGAGGACAGGGTGTCCTCTCAATGGGTAAGATAATAGCTTATTCAGGCCTTATGCAGGGTCTGGAGGTTTCGTGGATGCCGTCTTACGGCCCTGAAATCCGTGGAGGTACAGCAAACGTAACGGTTATCCTGAGCGACAGCCGCATTAGTTCACCTATCCTTCAGAAATTCAGCACCGCTATCATCCTGAACCAGCAGTCAATGGACAAGTTTGAGCCTATGGTAAAGCCCGGCGGCGTACTCATCTACACCCCCAGTACCATAACCCGCAAGCCCACACGCACTGATATCACAATCTACCCCATCAAGGCCATTGAGGAGGCAGCCAAGATCAATGCCGCCAAGGTAGCCAACATGTTCCTGCTTGGAGCTTTCATGAAGATTCGCCCCATACTGGATGTGGAGTATGTTATGGAGGGCATCAAGCACTCCGTATCAGAGCGTAACTGGAAGTACCTGCCCCTGAACGAGAAAGCCATTAAGGCCGGAATGGAGCTGGTTAAGTAAAACAATAAACAACTAGTATCCCGATGAAATATCTCGGAATAACAACTGTTCTGGCAGCTGCATTGTCAATTGGCAATGTAACTGCCAAAACTTTTGATTTCAATCCTGACTTTAAGGTAGGATTTGATGCAGGTACCACAGGTACCGGAATTGTACTGGAGTCCAGGATCAATGACATGTTTGGAGTACGTACCGGTTTTGACTGGGTACCTCACTTTGAATTCCCCATGCAGTTTACCATTCAGGTAGGAAAGGATGGCAAGCAGACCGAGGAGAGCAAATCCAAATTCAACCGTCTGGCTGGCTATCTGGAGGATATGACAGGATTCAAGATAGACCAGCATGTTGACATGATAGGCGAACCCAACTTTTACAACTTTAAGCTGCTGGTCGACGTTTATCCGTTCAACAACAAGAAATGGTACTTTACAGCCGGATTCTATGCAGGTCCTTCGGTTATTGGCCGTGCCTACAACCGCACCGAGGATATGACTACCCTTATGTGCGTAGCCATGTACAACAGCATATACGAGAAAGTATGGGACATTGAGTACAACGAAGACAGTGAGTTGGATGGAGTATTCCTTGGCCTGGAACTGCCGCCAAGCATAAACCAGAAGATACTTGAGTCAGGACGTATGGGTATGTATGTAGGTGACTATAATGACAGGACCGACCAGGACGGTAATCCCGCATATATAATGGAGCCCGACGGTGACAATATGGTAAAGGCCGAGATGAAAGTTGATCCCTTCAGACCATATATAGGTGCCGGATACAACGGTCTTATTGACAAAAAGAATGACCGTTTAAAGTTTGCTATAGACTGCGGCATTATGTTCTGGGGAGGAACTCCAAAAGTCTACACACACGATGGTACCGAAATTATTATGGGACTGGACAATGTGATTGGACAAGTTGGAAAATACACCGATATAGCAAGACGCTTCAAAGTCTTTCCGATGCTTAACCTGAGTGTCTCATACACTCTGTTCAAATAAAAAAAGGTTCGCGGTTGCGAACCTTTTTTTATTTAACAACTTTCCTGTTGTCTATGATATAGATTCCCGGATCCAGCAAATCCAACTGATCCTGATTCATAAGACCCTTAAACTCTCCCGAGATACTGTAAACGTTATACAGACGATTCTCCAAAGCTGAGCCAACGCCGGCAGCCCTTTCGGCAAGAATCGCCTCATATTCACTCTCGGTAATAAGAGGTATTTCGGCAGGGAAATCCTCATCAACGATCAGATATGACTGGTTTGCCTCAAGATACTGCTTTTTGGTCTTTGTGTCAGGTGTAACCTTTGACAGGACATAACCCAGACGACCGTCCTCCATAACGCCAAGTACGCGCATGGTCTTGCTGTCATACTCTTTACGGGCATCAGCCGACTTTGGTCTGTATTTATTATTAAAATAAACACCATTAAGCTTATTATCCTGCGGACCACCTGCGTAAGAATATACCAAATCAAGCTTATTCTCCTCCGGCTTGTCCGAAACACACTCAATAATGACAGGAGTATTGGCAGGGATTACATTATCTGTTATCTCCTTGATTACAGCACCCTCTTTGTCAATGGCCATAATATACCAAACCTTCATTCCGGCAGGTACGCAGCTAAAGCCAAAATCGGCAAAGAAAGGATGAAGATATCTGCCCTGGCCTGATACAGTCGATTTTACGCCAAACCATTCATCGGATTCTGGATCAACCGGATTAGCCAACCACTTGCGATAATCGCCCTTTTGTTCATATCCCAAAGCTCCCGATGGCAATTCACTGGATTCATTGTCACAAAGATATTTTCCTTCGGCATAAAGCTGGTAATAACCATTCTGGTAATGGATATAAACATAATAGTTTATTATCTGCTTTACACTGGTACCCTGGCTTGAAAGATTATAATAGGGACCTGAGGTATTGGAACCCATCTTTTTGAGATAGATTATCGATGCAGGGTCCGAAAAGGTTTTTGAATGGTCCTTCCAAAGCTGGATTGCACCCATATCGGCGGTCACAGCGGCATATTCAATCTTACCGGTATTGTCACATACATAGACATACCTATCGGTTTTCTTGTTATGTACCCTGTAATAACCGTCAGGAATATCCTGGGCATCCAAAAACAGTACAGGAATTACAAATAGAATAATGAGTAGAATTCTTTTCATCCGGTAGTATTTAAAAAGAGACTTGCCTATAGCCTGTCAGTTAAGGCAGACCACAGGCAAGTCTCTCTATTTTAAGATAAGCTGTTTACTTAGCTACGCAAATGCAGACGCGGTTAAGCTTCATATCCTCGCCGTCATACGGGTTCTCGGCAGAACCGTGAGCTGAGGTCTTGATTCTTGACTCGTCTATGCCAGCCTCCTTAAGAGCCTTGGCTACGTTAGCAGCACGTCTCTGTGACAGATCCATGTTGTAGCTTGCAGTACCGGTAGCACGGTCAGCATGACCTGATATCTCGATTGTTGCCTCAGGATACTTGTTCATGAAATCAACAATGCGACGTACCTTGTACTTTTCAAGCTGTGAAACCTTGTCCTTGTTGAGTGAGAAATAGATCTCCTCATACAGTTCGGGCTTTGATACCTCGACAGGAACCTGAACAGTCTTCTCAACAATCTTCTCAACAGGATCGCAGGCAGGAGCGTAGTCACCAGCCTCGGTAACAGGAATAAGCATAACCTTAGGAGTCTTGTCATGAGTCTTGCCAAAGCAGTACTTAATGCCAAGCAAACCGTTAAAGTACCAGTCAACGTTGTTATCGTTAGCCTTTACTGAGTTATACTTATCTGTCAGGAAGTTAGCCTGAACCTCCAGACCAAGAGCCCACTTGTCGGTAATATGCCAGTCAGCAAATGTACCCAGACGGCCTACAAAAGGCAAACCCTTCTGGTCATAATACTTGATAGGTGTCTGCATATCCCAGGCAGCAGGATAAGTAGCAAGCAACTCTTCTCTCTTTGACTCTACGTCGCCCTTACCGTAAAAGTTAAGGCCTACACCGGCAAAGAGTCCAAATCCAAACTTACGCTCGGGGTTGAATCCCTTGATAAGGTTCGTAATGTCAAACATAGCGTCAATTGAGGGAGCTACATAGTTCCAACTCCATTTGAATGTCCTGTCAGCATCTCTCTTGACGCCGGCCTTACTCTGCCAGAAATCAACAGAAAGACGGGCAGCCAACCAAGGATTGAACTCATAACCCAAACCTATCTGTACGTTGGGGCTAAGCAGTTCAGCAAACGGAATCTCGCCTAATGTATACTGTACACCACCCTGAGCCTGGATAAACCAGTGGCGGTTGAAAGTATAATCATACTCGGGCTCGCCATTTCCAGAATTGTCCTGGGCCTGAACGGGCATCACGGCACATACTGATAACAGTAAGGCTGTAGCGAATATCTTTAATTTCTTCATATTATCCACAATTTAAAGTGTTCACTTTGCGCGAATGTAGAACCTGCGGGTAGAGATATAACCCTGGAAGTCAATAGCAGAGTAAACAATCTCATAAATATAATCACCCTGAGGCTTGAATGTTACAGACTGGTTGGGCTCAATAACCTGGCACATGTTAGTGCTGTTCTGGTTAGCATTTACAAGTGCGGTCTGATAAACACCACCGTCGTCCTGTGCATTGGCACCGGTATTGTAATCTATAACATTGGTAACTGCAACGAATCTCTTGTATGCAGGTGCAAGGATATCGGCTGTAAGTGATGTAGGATACAGCTCAATCTCTGATGCATTGTCAACCGAAGGAATACCCTTTGATGCACTCATAGGACGGAACGAACCATTCTTTTCATACAGAAGTGATACCTCGAGCAGCTCATTTGCATTGTCAAGAACCTTGTTGAACTTGCTTGCAAGAGAATTGATCCTGTTAATGAACTTGTTGCTGCCAATCTGATTCTTAACGTCGTCAAATACAACACCGATCTGCTCGTTAAGCTTAATGTCAAGGCTGTCAAGCATAGTGTTAACCTGTACGGTAATCTGATTCTTGATATTGTTGGTGATACGTGTTACTCTGGCCTCGGCGCTGTCAAGAGATTCGCTTATATCGTCAACCAGACCATCAATCTTGAGCAACTCATTGTTAAGATCGGTCATAGGAACTTTGGCTGTACCAACCTCATTTCCAAGATTATCTTTTACAGAAACAGTAATTGTATCAAGTGCAGTTGCAGTATAATTGATATCATCAATAACAAATGTTACGTCATTCATCTTGATAGGCTTGAATGACAGCTTCACAGAAGGCTGTTTGATAGCTGCCAATACCTGATCAATAGGATTCAAAGGAAGTCTCTTCTTGGTGATCTCAAACTCATCCATCAGAGCGGGCAGTGAATGATATGACAGAGGAGTGATAGCTGCAATGGCGATATCGTAACCCGAAGTTACGTTGTGAACGCCAAGGCTGTCCTTCCATGTAACATTCAATGCATCGGCATCAAGAACGTTGTCAAAAGTCTTGAGAACTGATGTGGTAATACCGGTCAGGCTGAAATCGCGGTTGTTCTTGAGTTCCTTGGCAATACCAACAAGAGCTGACTTGTCATAGTTAGGCTTGAATTCAGCAATATTAGCCTCGGGTATAGAAACGACCGCCTCATAGAATCCTGTAGCAGGATCATCGCCGGCACCGCGTGTACCATATGAGTTGAATCCAAACTTGAGAGTCTTTGAAGACTTAACGATTGTATCAATCTTAACATTTGCAGCCTTACCCTGGCTGTTCTTGAATGCGAATGTGTAGTACGAAGGATCCGATGTAATGTCAACCTCGTTAGGATTAACGGTAAAGTAAAGCTTACCGGCATTACCTGCAGAGTCACCATACAGAGTGCCACTTACATTAATACCATCAACATCAAGGTTGAAGCCGCTGGCAGCAAGCATTGCACTTTCCTTAGCTGTAAATTTCTGATCCTTGAAGAACAGTCTTGAATCACCTATAGTCGGGAAGTTAACACCGGTAGAAGCGTTCTTAACCTCACCGTAGTAAGTCATAAGGATATTTGACTTGATACCAACAGGCAGAGCAAACATTCCGAATGCAGGAGTCTCAGCGCCCTGAACATACAGGCTGGTGATGCGGTGCTTCTCGGCATCCATCAGGCTGTCAACCTTGAGTTCCAGAGTGTCAACTCTCAATTCAACAATGTTCAGACGCTCAATGATTGCATGGAGAGTATCCCAGATTGTGTCGAATCTCATCTTAAGAGTATCAACCTGCTTGCAGATTGAATCAATCTTGATTCTGTTAACCTTTATTGAGTCACTCATCTTAGCGAGACGGGCCTTGATGGCGTCATCGGCAGCCTTGTACTCAGCTCTTACTACCTCAAGTGAATCATGAATCTCAACGTGAACTCTATTAGCAATAGTATCGGCATAAGCAAGAGCGCTATCCAGATAAATCTTGGCAGTGTCACTCAGGAGCTTGGTAACATTGGCAAGACTGTCAATTCTCTTGTTAAGGTCTTTATCCTTCTGGATAAGGTCAAGAATCTTGACTGAATCACGAACAGCAAGATTGTAAGCTACGGTTGCTGAATCCAAAGCTTTCTGGATGGAATCCTTGTTGTCAACACCGGTCTGGTCGGTACGAGCCTCAAGAGCCTCGATTCTGGCAAGATGATTCTTTAATGAATCCCTGATACCCTTCAAGGAATCATAAGCATTCTTAAGAGAATCTGACATCTGGTTGGTCTTGGTCTTAAGGGTAGCAAGTTCGCCCTTGTTCTGGTTTGCAAGAGCCCAAGACATGCGGGCTGTATCAAAAGCGGACTTAAGGGAATCGCTCCAACCGTAACGCATGTTTCTCAACTCCTGAGCAAGCCACTTGGCTGTATCGTTAGCTGAATCAGCAACAGCAGCAGCATCGGTCAGACCTCTGTTCAGGTAATTGATGATGGTTGAAACACCTGTCAGCTGAGTACCGGCGCTGTCAACCTTAAGGGTATCGTAGATAGCATCACCCAGGAACTTGTAAAGAGTATCAATACGTGCCTTGAGAGTGTCATCTGCCTTCTTTTTAAGATCACCCAGATTTGTGTAGATATCCTTAAGGGTATCCTTAAGAGTACCATCGTAAACATCGCTCCTCAGATTGTCAATCTCCTCCTGAAGAGTCTCGATTTCGTAGTCCTTGCACGATCCTACCAATGTAAGACCGAAAATGGAACAAGCTAAAATAAGATAGCCTACAAGTTTCTTTTTCATTTTGTTAATATTGTTGTTAATACCATTATTATTTCAACTGACATATGAGGACTAAAAGCCCTCAAACCTTTTCTAACGCACTATGTGCACAATACATCGTGCAAAGTTAGAACAATATTTTTGATAAATAATCGCTTTTTTTTGATTTTTTTGATTTAATAAACTCAAAATTAATACATCAAACTTTCTGAGCATCCTTGTTTCTTATCTCCACCCTCTTGATTTTTCCGCTTATTGTTTTTGGCAGTTCGTCAACAAATTCCACAACGCGCGGATATTTATAAGGTGCCGAAACCTTCTTAACGTGGTTCTGGATATCCTTGATCAGAGCATCCTTGTCAGGGTAGTCACGATACTCCTTGGCCAGTATGATAGTAGCCTTTACCACCTGTCCGCGAACCTCGTCAGGAACACCTGTCACGGCACATTCAACAACGGCAGGATGGGTCATAAGGGCACTTTCAACCTCAAACGGTCCTATACGGTAACCTGAACTCTTTATCACGTCATCGGTACGGCCCACAAACCAGTAGTAGCCGTCGCCGTCGCGCCAAGCTACATCGCCGGTATGATAAATGCCGTTGTTATGTACGGTCTTGGTAAGCTCAGGATTATGGTAATACTCCTCAAAAAGGCCTAAAGGCAGACGCTTATCGGTATGGAGGATTATCTCACCGCTCTCACCGTCCTCGGCCGAACGTCCGTCGTTGGTGAGCAGATCCATATCATATGCAGGATTGGGTACGCCCAGGGAACCGGGTTTGGGAGTCATCCATGGGAACGTACCGATGGTCATGGCAGTCTCGGTCTGGCCAAAACCCTCATGTATATCCAGTCCTGTATGCTCTTTCCAGAACTCAAATACGCTGGGATTGAGCGGCTCGCCGGCAGTTGTGCAGTACTTGAGTGCGCTCAGGTCATACTGACTCAGGTCCTCACGTATCAGGTAACGGTAAATTGTGGGAGGAGCACAGAACGATGTAACCTTATACTTAGCCATCGCAGCCAGTATGTTGGCGGGGGTGAACTTTTCGTGGTCATACACAAAAACCGCCGCGCCTGACAGCCACTGTCCGTAAAGCTTGCCCCATACAGCCTTACCCCAGCCGGTATCGGCTACTGTAAGATGCAGGCTGTTCTCATTCACGTTATGCCAGTACTTGGCGGTAACTATATGGCCCAGAGGATACAGGAAATTGTGAGCCACCATCTTGGGGTTGCCGCTTGAGCCCGATGTAAAGTACAGCAGTGAAATGTCATGATTGTCATTCACATGCTCAGGGCGTATAAACTCAGGGGCGTTTTTCATTCCCTCATCCATGCTGTGCCAGCTGCCTTCACAGTATGAACCGGTAGCTACAAGCACCTTGACCGACGGAGCATCCTTAAGGCAATCATTCACATGCTGTATCATGATTGGCTCGTCGGCACTTACAATCATCTTTATCTTTGCGGAGTTGGCTCTATAAATAAGGTCTTTTGGAGTAAGCAGGTGGGTGGCGGGTATTGCCACTGCTCCAAGCTTATGAAGCGCAATAATCGAGAACCAGAATTCGGCACGGCGCTTGAGCATCATCATTACGCAGTCGCCGCGACCTATGCCCAGGGACTGGTAGAATGCTGCCACCTGATCCGACTTGCGCTTTATGTCGGCAAACGTGTAACGCACCTCGGCCCCCTCATCGTTGGTCCACAAAAGGGCCAGCTTGTCAGGATTGGTCCTGGCCCACTCGTCAACTACGTCATAGCCAAAGTTGAAGTTGTCAGGTACTATTATCTCAAAATTCTTCTGGAAATCCTCCAGAGAATCAAACTCAACTTTCTTAAGGTATTTCTCTAACATTTGTAAGGCTTAGAAAATTATTGCAAGGAACCTTGCAGGTTCGCCGTTAAGTGCCCTCATGCCATGTGGCTGGGTAGAATCAAAATATATGCTGTCTCCAGGATTCAGAGTAAGTTCCTTGCCACCTATGCTCAGCAGCAACGTACCTTTTAATACAAGGTTGAACTCCTGTCCTTCGTGTGAGTTCAGATGCATCTCACTCTCCATCTTGGGGTCGACCGTAACTATAAAAGGTGATGCCTTGGCATGCTTGAATCCCATAGCCAGAGCCTGATACTTGTAAGCCTTTTGGCGTTCAATGACCGGCCCCTTGCCTTTGCGTACCAGCCAGTAACTGCTCATATTGGGTGCATCACCGGCAAACAGTTCAAGCGGCTCTACGCCAAGCACTGCTGCGGCATTGCACAGAAAGTTCATTGGTATATCCGATTCGCCGGACTCATACTGTTTCAACTCATCGGGAGTGATACCGCATTTTTGGGCAACCTCCTCAACGGTCATATCCAGATCCTCGCGCAATCCGCGAAGACGCATGGCCATCTGTTTGATCTGTTCGTTGATTTCCATATCAGATAACTTCTATACCTTTCTCCTCGCAAAGCTTCAGGCTCAGCTCGCGAAGCTTGAATTTCTGAATCTTGCCACTGCCTGTAAGCGGGTATTCCTTTACAAAGAACACGTATTTGGGTATCTTGTATCGGGCAATCTTGCCGCGGCACCAGTCACGCACCTCATCCTCGGTAAGGCTTGCGCCATCATCCAGGATAATGAATGCGCCAACCTCCTCGCCGTATTTCTTGGACGGTACGCCTGCCACCTGAACATCGCGTACGCCGGGCAGATGATACAGGAACTCCTCAATTTCGCGGGGATAGATATTCTCACCTCCACGGATAATCATATCCTTGATACGGCCTGTAATGCGGTAGTTGCCGTTCTCATCCATTATGCCAAGGTCGCCGGAATGCAGATAACCGTTCTCGTCAATTACCTCGGCTGTGGCAGTAGGATTCTTGTAATAACCCTTCATTACATTAAAGCCCTTGCAGCACATCTCACCCTGAGTGCCAACCGGAACCTCCTTGTTGGTCTCGGGGTCAAGCACCTTAACGTCAACAAACTCATAGTCACGGCCCACGGTTGTGTAACGCACCTCATCGGGATCGTCAATACGGGTCTGGCTCATGCCGGGCGAAGACTCGGTAAGACCGTACACGCTTGTAACGTGCAGGAACATCTTTTCCTCTACCCTGCGCATAAGTTCAATAGGACACAGGGAGCCGGCCATGATACCTGTACGCAGGCACGAAAGGTCAAACATATCAAACATGGGGTGATTGAGCTCCGCAATGAACATGGTAGGTACACCGTAAAGGGCGGTACAACGCTCCTTGTGGACCGATGCCAATGTAACCAGCGGGTCAAAACGCTCCACCATTACCTCGGTACAGCCGTGTGTAAGGCAGTTCATTGTAGCCAGCACCACGCCAAAGCAATGGAAAAGAGGTACGCATACGCACAGTTTGTCATCCTGGGTGAATTTCATGTGCTCACCTGTAAGGAAACCGTCGTTTGCTATGTTGTAGTGGGTAAGCATTACTCCCTTGGGGAATCCTGTTGTACCCGATGTATACTGCATGTTCACCACGTCATGGCAGGTAACGGACTTGCGCAGACGCTGGAACTCATCGTCCTCGGTATTTTCGCCAAGCAAAAGTATCTCGGCGGTATTGTACATGCCACGGTATTTTTCCTGACCTATGTACACAACGTTCTTGAGCATGGGGAACCTTTCACTGTTAAGGTGTCCGCGCTCACACTCCCTAAGTTCGGGCAGCATAGTATAGGCCATGTCAACGTAGTTGCTCTCCCATGTACCGTCGGTAAGGCACAGGGTATGCATGTCGGAGTCTTTGCAAAGATACTCCAGCTCGTTCTGCTTGTAGTTGGTGTTTACAGTTATGCATACCGCACCAATCTTGGCACATGCATAAAGGAAAGTAAGCCAGTCGGGCACATTCTGAGCCCACAGGCCTACATGAGTACCCTTGGTCACGCCAATGGCAATAAGACCGCGGGCCATGTCATCAACCCTGTCATTGAATTGTTTCCATGTAAAACGCAGGTCTCGGTCGGAATATACAATGTATTCCTTGTCGGGGGTTACCTTGGCCCAATGCTCCAGGTAATCACCCAATGTCCAATCTGATAACTGAACCATAAGGCTTAAACCGGGGTATAAACCACTGCCAGAATACGGGCCTTCTGACCGTTATATCCGTGCACGTGATGCTTTACTATAGAATCGTAATATATGCTGTCGCCCTGCTCAAGAACGTAGGTGTTCTTGCCGTAGTTGATCTCAACCTGACCCTCAAGCACGTAAATGAATTCTTCGCCCTCGTGTGAGGAGAGTCCGAACTCCGCATTTCCGGTAGGAAGGATATCAATTACAAACGGATCCAGATGACGGTTGTCCTTACCATCCGACAATGAATGGTAAATCATGTTCTCATGGCCCTGCGAACCGTAGTTTGAAAAACGCACGCTGTCATGCTCATCCTCACGGCGGCTTACAACAGCTCCTACGCTCTGCTGGTCGTCAAGGAATGTACCCAGTCGGACGCCTAGTACTCTTGCTATCTTGATTAGCGGTGCCAGACCCGGTAGCGGGCAGTCATCTTCGATAGCTTTTATTTGCTCTACAGAGAGTTGGGCACGCTCGGCAAGCTCCTCAATCTCCATCTTCTTGGATTCCCTGAGGGAACGGATCTTTTTTCCTACTGGTGTGGTTGACTTCATGTTTTCAGTATAATTATACATGGATAAATAATTCAAGCGGCAAAAATACAAAAAAGCATTCAACATGTGCATAACAGTTACTAAAAATGATTATTTTAAATAATGTGGTATCAAGTTTTTTGATTACCTTTGTAATCTGTTAGAGCCATTTCGGACATGAGTGGCGGAACATTAATAAACAACTATCAGATGAGCGACGAAATCATTAACGGACAGGCCAATTATTCCGCGCAGAACATACAGGTTCTGGAGGGTTTGGAGGCAGTGCGCAAACGCCCTGCCATGTATATCGGAGATATCAGCGAAAAAGGTCTGCACCATTTGGTATATGAGGTTGTTGACAACTCAATTGACGAGTCAATGGCCGGTTACTGCACACACATTGAGGTAGCCATCAACAAGGACGGATCCATAACCGTTCAGGATAACGGCCGCGGTATCCCTGTTGACATGCATCCCAAAGAGCACAAATCGGCCCTTGAGGTAGTAATGACCGTGCTCCATGCCGGCGGTAAGTTTGACAAGGGTTCCTATAAGGTATCCGGCGGTCTTCACGGTGTAGGTGTATCGTGCGTAAACGCGCTCTCAACCAAAATGATTACCGAGGTATTCCGTGACGGCAAGGTATATCGTCAGGAATACGCCTGCGGCAAGCCTGTAACCGGTGTTGAATGCGTTGGTACAACCGACATCAACGGTACCCGCCAGACATTCTGGCCCGACGGCTCAATATTTACCACAACCGAATATAAATACGATATCCTGGCAGCCCGTCTGCATGAGCTGGCATTCCTGAACGCCGGCCTGCGCATCTCCCTGACTGACTACCGTGTCATGGAGGAGGGTGAGCCCAAAAAGGACACCTATTTCTCAAACGAGGGTCTCAAGGAGTTCGTCTCATACATTGACGAAAACCGCGTACACCTTATTCAAGAGCCCATCTATCTGAACACTGAGAAGCAGGGCGTACCTATCGAGGTGGCTATCCTTTACAACACCGAGTATAAGGAAACCATCCGCTCGTTCGTAAACAACATCAACACCATAGAGGGCGGCACACACCTGGTAGGTTTCCGCACCGCACTGACACGTACCCTTAAAAAGTACGCCGATGACAACAAGTTCCTTGAAAAGGCCAAGGTTGAGATTGAGGGTGAGGACTTCCGCGAGGGTCTTACAGCTGTAATCTCGGTCAAGGTATCAGAGCCTCAGTTTGAGGGTCAGACCAAAACCAAGCTGGGTAACAGTGAGGTTGCAGGCGCCGTACAGCAGGCCGTTGGCGAGGCTCTCACATTCTATCTTGAGGAGCACCCCAAGGAGGCCAAGCTGATTGTCGACAAGGTTATCCTGGCAGCCCAGGCACGCGTAGCAGCCCGCAAGGCACGTGAGAGTGTACAGCGCAAGAGCCCGCTCTCAGGCAGCGGACTTCCCGGCAAGCTGGCCGACTGCTCTGACAAGGATCCCGCCAACTGCGAGCTCTTTATTGTAGAGGGTGACTCTGCAGGCGGCAGCGCCAAGCAGGGCCGTGACCGTCACACCCAGGCCATCCTGCCTATCCGCGGTAAGATATTCAACGTGGAGCGAGTAATGTGGCACAAGGCCTTTGACCACGAGGAGGTAAACAACATCATCCAGGCTCTGGGCGTACGCTTTGGCCTTAACCCCGATGACTCCAAGGCAGCCAACTATGACAAGCTGCGTTATTATAAGGTGATAATCATGACCGATGCCGATGTTGACGGCTCGCACATTGATACCCTCATCATGACACTCTTCTTCCGCTACATGCCGGAACTGATTGAGAACGGCCATCTGTACATAGCCACCCCGCCCCTTTACCTCTGCACAAAGGGTAAGGTCAAGGAGTTCTGCTACGATGACGTACAGCGCCAGCGCTTTATTGACCAGTACGGTGGAGGACTTGAGCAGAACATCATCACTCAGCGCTACAAAGGTCTGGGTGAGATGAATCCCGAGCAGCTCTGGGAAACCACAATGAATCCCGAGAACCGCCTCCTAAAACAAGTCCACATCCAAGACGCCGCCGAAGCCGACCGCATCTTCTCGATGCTAATGGGTGAAGACGTCGGTACCCGCCGCGAATTCATTGAAAGAAACGCAACTTACGCAAACATCGATGCGTGACGCATTGGGGTCTGACCCCTTTGCGTCAATAAAAAAAGGTTGGAAGAAATTCCAACCTATTTTTTTACCATTGACGCAAAGGGGTCAGACCCTAATGCGTCACGCGAGCTTAGCGATGTGAGCGCAGAGCTTTGACTTGAGGTTAGCGGCCTTGTTCTTGTGGATGAGCTTGGTCTTAGCCATCTTATCCAGCATCTTCTGAACCTTAGGATAGGTTGCAACAGCCTCCTCCTTGTTTGTCATGGCACGAAGCTGACGAACTGCATTACGCATTGTCTTTGCATAATAACGGTTGTGAAGTCTTCTCTTTTCGCTCTTTCTGATAGCCTTAAGGGCTGATTTGTGGTTTGCCATTATAACAATCTTTTTTTATATTTTACTTATTTGTAGCGCGTATGAGAGTCGAACTCATCTTGCAAGAATGAAAATCTTGAGTACTAGCCGATATACGAACGCGCCATCCTTTCCGGAACAACTCAAAGGAGCTGCCCTATAAAGCGGATGCAAAAGTAGTTACATTTTTCCAAACGGCAAACAATCTCCCAATTTTTTTTATTATGAGTAATAATGGCTACATTTGCCTACAACAAACAACAACAAACATGTGGGAGGCCGAAAGCGGTATTCTGATAGGTGCGGTAAGGCATAATGACCGGAGCAGTGTGGCGCGGATCTTTACGCGCACACACGGAATGGTGCCGTTCATCTGGTTCCTGTCCAAGAGCGGAAAGAATGCATCACGCAACACCCTGCTGCAACCCCTTACCCACCTGGAATTCCAGGCCGAATATGTACCCACCCAGGACCTTCACCATATAAAAGAGGCCAAGAACTCATTACCCTACAGGGAAATACCTTTCAATCCACAAAAGAGCGCCATTGCCCTATTCCTGTCAGAGTTCCTTACCCACGCATTAAGGGGTGAGCAGAACAACCCCGGTCTGTACAGCTTTCTTACGGAATCACTCCGCTGGCTGGACAGCTCACCGCAAGGCAGTTTTGCCAACTTTCATGTCTCATTCATGCTTGGTACCGCAAGGCACATAGGAATATCCCCTAATGCCGATGAATACACTCCAGGCTGCATATTGGATATGCGTGACGGCTGCTTTAGCCCAATATTGCCCAAGCATACCGAGTATATGCCTGCAGAACTGTCATACAAGCTTTATCAACTCATGAACTGCAGTTATGACACAATAAAAGACGCGCCCCTGACCGGACAGGAACGCGTCATGCTGCTCAATGCGCTGAATACCTATTTCCGTCTGCACATACCCTCTTTCCCGGTTCTCAAGTCAATTGAGGTCCTAGATACCGTATTCGGTTAGGCACGCAGCTCCTTAAGTTCGGCCAGACCCACCGAGTTGCGCGAATAAGAGGGCGATGCCTCCAATGCATCAATCAGTGCGTCATTGTCAAGATCCTCATCGGACAGGTCATACAGATACAGCTGACGTTTATTGATACGGCCGCCGTACATATCCTCTATTACGCGGTCTGCCTCCTCCTCATCGTCCATCAAAGGAATGTTCTCCATTCCGAATCCGGTAGCAAGGACGGTAATCTTGACCTCATCAGTAAGAGTATCGTCAATGGCAAGTCCCCAGATAACCTCAATATTCTTATCCTCAAACTTATCCATAAAGTGACGCACCTCATTCATCTCGTCAAGCATGAGCTGGTACTCGGCATGCGTACTCTGATATATGTTAAAGAGTATCTTTTTGGCCCTGTGAATATCATTGTTGTAAAGAAGCGGTGATTTCAGGGCCGAATCAAACGCCTGATTCACGCGGTTCTCACCCTTGGCAACGCCTGTACTCATTATTGCCACACCACCCTTGCTCAGGATTTTCTTTACATCACGGAAATCAAGGTTTATTATGCCACGGCAGGTAATAAGTTCAGCTATGCTCTTGGTCGCTGTGGTCAGAGTCTCATCCACGTGCTTGAATCCTGTAGCCACGCTCTTGTCAGGATACATCTCAAGCAGTTTCTCATTGCTTATCACAAGCAGGGCGTCAACATTCTGTGCCATCTCCCTGACACCCTTGAGAGCCTGTTTGATTTTGGGACGCTGCTCAAACTTGAACGGGATGGTCACAATACCAACCGTGAGCATTCCGCACTCCTTGGCGCATTTGGCAATTACAGGAGCCGCACCTGTTCCTGTTCCGCCGCCCATACCGGCTGTAATGAACACCATCTTGGTTTCGTCCTTGAATTGAGCTCTGATCTCCTCAATGCTCTCCTCGGCGGCTTTACGGGCCACTTCGGGATCATTGCCGGCGCCAAGACCGTTGGTAGTCTGTCGGCCCAGTTGGAGCTTTATTGGTATATCGGAATCAACCAATGCCTGCTGGTCTGTATTGGCAATGACAAAAACCACGTCACGGATGCCCTCGCGGTACATGTTCTTGATTGCGTTACCTCCGCCGCCACCAACACCAATAACCTTGATAATCTTACGCGATTCGGTTGGGAAATCAAACGGCAGGATCTGATTCTCTTCAAAATCTTTTATTTCCTGATTCATAGCTGCAATCGGTTAAAGTCAATTACCATTGTTTACGTTCTGCTGGGCCTCATCCTTGTCATCAAAAAAGTTTTCGCCCATATTCATAAAGCTGTCATACCAACGCTTGAATACGCTGGGTTTCTTTTTGGCGCTCCTGGCCTTTTCTTCGTCCTTTTTGTTCTCCTCATTCTGTACAGCTGTCTCCTCGGCCTGACGGCGTTCCTCCTGCTCCTTACGGTCGCGCTCCTCCTGTGCGCTTTCGCCCTCATCGGTGAACAGGCTCTGCTGAACCACCTTATCCTGATCCTCGGGTGCCATCTTGTCTATCTCATCCATAGGCTTGAGTACGCAGCAGTTTTCATCACCCTTGGCCATTACAGACAGCAGAGCCAGCTGAGAACCGTCACCACGTTTCCAACGGATCTCGTTCCAGACAACTCCGCAGGCAGGTTCGGTTGCAATACGCGGCTGACGCATGGAAGGCATCATATCCTTAAGCACATGGTCAAGCTGGCGCAGCTGGGAACCTCCACCGGTAAGAACCATTCCGGCATAAAGCACTTCACTGTAGCCCGATGCCTTGATCTGGTTTATTACATTCCGGATTATCTCCTCGTTGCGGGCCTCAATAATCTCACCTATCTCATTCAGGGATAACTTACGGTCATTTATTACGATAGTCTCTCTGTTATCCTGGCTTCCTATCAGATTGCACAGGCCATAAGTACATTTAAGCTGCTCGGCCTGCTCCATCTCAATCTTTAGGATGGCCGAAAGGTCACGGGTTATCAGCGCGCTACCCAACGGAATCACACGCAAAAAACGCAACAGTCCGTTCTTATAGACCGATACGGTGGTAGTGTCGGCTCCGTAATCCACCAGCACGCAGCCCTGCTGGCGGTCATCATCGGTCAATACGGCATCGGCCTGGACCATGGGAGCCACATATCCGTCAATTATCTCTACCTGAGCCGCCATAAAGCACTGGGCAATATAATCGGCCACCTGTTTCTTGAGCAGGATGTTCAGATAATTACCCTCCAGCTTGCGGCATGCAACACCCATAGGATCGGTCTCCGTGCCACGCTTATTGTCAACCACATACTCCTGGGACTCCTGGAACAGGTTCACATAACCGTCATATTCAATCTCGCTGCACTGCTGGAACATGTCATCAAGCACCTCCTGGTTAACTACAGTCTCCTCATCGAACCTATGTTCCACCCGGCCGATAACTGATTTTAGTCCCTTTGCGTTGTAGCCCACATAGACCTTTTCTATCTTGGTGGAAAGAATGGTGTTGAGCCTTTCCACCACCTCAGCAATAGCATTGGCGGTTTTGTCCAGATTATAAACGGCACCATGCCTTATACAAGAGGATGACGGCACCGAAGCGTATGCCATAACCCTTAGCGAGCCGTCATACTGTATCTGTCCGGCCACGCCCGAGATCTTGGATGAACCAAGCTCAATAGCAACAATAGTTTTGTCGTTTTCCATCTATCTTATTTACGTTTTTTGCATACTACCTGATTGTCATACGCCACGCTTATGGAACGGTATTTGTTCCAACCCACGTTGTCCAGACCATTCTCATAAAAATTCATCAAACGGTCCAGTTTTCCCTCAATGTTATCGGGCGTTCCCAGTATGAGCAGATGGTCGCCCACGCGAGGCACAAGTTCTATCTGTCCCTCTCTGGTAACGTTTATCTGCTCCACCTGAGCTTTCCAGAACTCCGAGCGGTCAATCGCGGCCACCACTTTCAACAGCTGGTCCGATGCAAACTTGCGGTCTATGTACCCGGTTGCCAACGGCAGCTGTACCGCCAGTGAATGCTGCGAAAGGATTTCACCCTTGCTGTCTACATAAAAATCCTGCCCGCGGTTGTTCATTACCCTGACCAAAGGCACCTTGCTGGAGATGTTTATCCTGAGCATGTCACCGCCAGTCTTATAGCACTCCACATTGCCAACCAGGGGATGAAGCCGCAAAGTCTGCTCTATCCTTTCCAGGTCTATTCCGTCAAGCGGCAAGCCAACCGGATCAACGGACTGCTCCTGAAGCAGGGACAGAATCATGTTCTCGTCAATAAGCTCAATGTCAAGACTGTCCGTAATATGCAGGTCAACCCCTTTGCACATACGTACATCCTCGTGCCTGTCTGTCATAGCCACGGCTGAGAACACCAGGTATCCCGCCAGCAACAACACGCATAATATGGACAGTATCTTTTTAACCACCTTTATTCAAGTATTTTGGTTATGGTCTCAACATAATCTTCAAGGTCACCTGCGCCAAGAGTTACCAGAACCTGTACATCGTCCTTAATTGACTTGAC
Organism: uncultured Bacteroidales bacterium; assembly: GCA_902760965.1. Taxonomy (GTDB): domain Bacteria; phylum Bacteroidota; class Bacteroidia; order Bacteroidales; family Bacteroidaceae; genus Colenecus. The sequence continues at coordinate 131,107 of CACWIN010000001.1, forward strand.
CAGTTCCGGCACCTGACTGCGGGATACGATACCCTTGCATACTCCCGGTTTCATGTTATCGGCAAGCAGGCTGCTGGTAACTCCGGGAATGGGTTGCTCCCTGGCAGGATATATTTCCAAAAGCCATACCTCGTCAAAGAGTGACAGGCTGTTGGCAAACTCGTTGTAAAAATCCCTTGTACGGGTATACAGATGAGGCTGGAATATACATGTTATCTTTCGGTCCGCATAGAGTTTGCGCAAGGACATGGCGCACTGCCTGATCTCTTCGGGATGATGTGCGTAATCGCTCAGGTAAACCTTATCGGCCTTTTTTACATGGAAATCAAAACGGCGGTCGCATCCGCGGAAAGTTGCTATACGCTCGCGTATCACATTGTCCGATGCCCCGCTCAGCTGAGCCATGGCCATTGCAGCCACCGCATTCTCAACATTTATGGGAATAGGTACGCCAAGTTCAACATCGGCAATACTGCCTAAGGGTGAAACATAGTCAAACCTGAGTTCACCGTTACCTATCCTTATGTTGGTAGCATGGAACGTACCCTCGTCCAAACCGTATGTATGCAGGTTCACCCCTTTCTGCAGCTGCGGCTGTAGTTTCTCCGCCAGACCCACATGCAGTATAAGGTCCCCTCCCGGTTTGATGAGCGATGTATATTTGCGGAAACTCTCCACATAAGCCTGGTATGTACCGTATATATCCAGATGGTCAGCGTCAATGGCGGTAATTACAGTACGCAGCGGGGTCAGATGGTGGAACGAACGGTCAAACTCGTCGGCCTCGATAACCACCCTTCGGCTACGGTTACTTACCATTAGGTTACTGCCTATATTCTTTAGTATACCACCCAGGAACGCGTTGCAACCCTCATCGGTCCCGTCAAGGATATGGGCAACCATCGATGACGTGGTGGTCTTGCCGTGTGTTCCGGCCACGCAAAGACCGTCCAGAGAGCGGGTAAGCGTACCTAGCACCTGGGCGCGTTTCTGTACGTCAAAACAGTGCATATTGAACCAGTTCAGTATGCGGTTGTCGGCAGGAATGGCGGGAGTGTATACAACCAGTGTCGATGACGGGTCCCTGAAACACTCGTCAATCCTGTCAACATCATCATCAAAACCAATCCTGGCTCCCTCCTTGATCAATGCCGATGTAAGTTCGGTCGACGTCTTGTCATAACCTCCAACCTGACAGCCCCTATTAAGGAAATAACGGACCAGGGCACTCATGCCTATACCGCCTGCGCCCACAAAATATACGGACTTTATGTCGTCAAGCTTTAGAGTGCCGTTGCCGTAACCTGCCAGCTTGAGCACTTCGTGGGCAATTATCTCGGCCGAATCGTGGTAAGCCAGCTTAAGGATATTCTCACGCAGGGTTTCAAGTCTTGCCGTATCCTTTACAAGGTCAACGGCAGCCGGAATAAGTTCCTTGCGGGCATCCACGTCACGGATATGTATTGCAGCACCCTTGTCGGACAAGGCAAGGGCATTCTTGGTCTGATGGTCCTCGGCCACATTGGGCGAAGGAACCAGGATAACAGGCTTACCCAACAGGCAAAGTTCCGATATGGTACCTGCTCCTGCACGTGAAATAACCAGGTCCGATGCCGCATAAGCCTGATCCATATCCTGCACGAACTCGGTGGGGAAAAGATTTGGTACCGGTTGCTGGTCCGCCAGCCGGCTCTTCATCTCCTCAAAATAGAATTTGCCGGTCTGCCATACAAACTGCACATCCTGCGACATGCGTATCAGGTCCAGATTGGACATAACGCTCTCATTAAGGGTTCGTGCGCCCAGACTTCCGCCCACAATCAGCACAATCCTTTTGGACGGGTCAAGCCCCATATTCTTTGCGGCCTCCTTACGGCTCACACCACCTTTGGTCAGTGTAGGACGCACCGGATTACCGGTCTTTAATATCTTTTCGGCAGGAAAGAAACGTTCCATACCGTCATAAGCCACACAAATCCTGTTGGCTTTCTTTGCCAATATCTTGTTGGTCACTCCTGCATAAGAGTTCTGTTCCTGCAACAGAGTAGGTATTCCCATCTTTCCGGCTATACGCAGTGTAGGGCCGCTGGCATAACCGCCCACACCTACTGCAACCATAGGAGCAAACTGACGTATTATACGGCGAGCCATAATCTGGCTGCGCATAATCTTGAACAGGACAATTATGTTCTTGAACGGATTCTTACGGTCAAATCCGCAAATGGGCAGACCTTTTATATTAAAGCCTGCAGCAGGAACACGCTGCATCTCCATTCGGCCCTGAGCACCTACAAACAGGATCTCAGCGTCAGGATTGAGCGACTTGATTGCGTGGGCTATCGATATGGCGGGAAAAATGTGTCCGCCCGTACCGCCTCCGCTTATTATTATTCTGGGTTTGGCTTCCATACAGTTCCTTATATAGTTTGTTCGTCAAAAGTCTCTTTTCCGTCAACAAGCGGAGGCATCTGGGTTTCGGTACCAACCACCTGTTCGCCACTCTCCTCCTTTTGGAGAGCGTTGCTTATTCCAAGCAGCATGCCAATGCAGAAACTGGTCATAAGAACCGATGTTCCGCCTTTACTGATAAGCGGCAACGGCTGTCCGGTTACCGGGAACAGTCCTACTGCGACCGACATGTTTATGAACGCCTGGAGTCCCAACAGCATTCCCAGGCCCATGGCCAGGAATACCGGATATTTTTCCTTGCATCGGTTGGCTATACGCCCCACCCTGAACAGCAGGATCATATATACCAGCATGACCACAATGCCACCTGCCATGCCCAACTCCTCTATTATTATTGCATAGATAAAGTCACAGCTGGCCTCCTGCAGATAATCGCGCTCAACAGAGTTGCCGGGGCCCTTGCCCAGTATATTACTGGTGGCAATTGCAATGTTGGCATGTGTCTCCTGAGGCTTTTCGGGGGCAACAAACTTGGCATATTCATATGCGGTGGGAGTCCCTTCGCTTCCGGGCTGGAAAAAATCCTGCAGACGGGCCTGCCATGTGGTAGCACGTGACGGAATCAGTTTTGAATCCCTTATGGTCTGGGCTGGCACAAACAACAGAATCACCACAGCCACTATTCCTGCAGCCAACGCAATTCCCGTAAGTGTAAGCATACGTCTCCAGGCTATTCCTCCCAATATCATCATGACAAAGATTACACCGGCCAGAAGCACTGCGGTTGAAAGGTTCTCACCTACAATCAGGGCGCATACAACACCCGTAAGAGCCAGGATTTTCCAGAATGTGTTGGCTTGGCTCAGTTCATCATCGGGTTTCAGTTTTGAGAGCCATGACGCCACAGCCATTATGACTGCAATCTTGCCCAGTTCCGAAGGCTGTAGCTGAAAGAATCCCAGATTAATCCAGCGTTCAGCACCCGATGAGGCGGCACTTTGAATTGAAAGAAAGGCCAACAGACCTATTGAAACCGGTACCAGAATTATTGGGAAGGCTCTGTACCATTTGTAATGCAGTATATGCAATACATACATAACCCCCAATCCCATACCAAGATGTATGGCATGTGATATTATAGGTGTAAGAAAACTGCTCTTACCGAATGTCAGACGACTGCTGGCACTGAACACCTCTATCAGAGATATGGCGCACAGTATGAATACCATAGCCCAAATGGTACGGTCTCCATTAAGCAGTTGCCTGCGTGCCGGTTTTTGGTCTGTACTCTCCATATTCATTATATCATAATGCTCTCACGCAAGCCTTGAACTGCTCGCCGCGGTCCTCATAACTCTTAAACAGGTCAAAGCTGGCACAGCAGGGACTGAGCAGTACTATCTCACCCTTGTGAGCCATTTTGTATGCGGCATCAACGGCATCCTTCATGGACTGGACATCGGCCACGGGCAGGCCAAAGCTGTCAAAGAATCCGTGAAGCTTTTCGTTGTGCAGGCCCATATAAACCAGACCGCAGCACTTTTCACGTACCAGGTCAGCTATCTCGTTGTAGTCATTACCCTTGTCCTTTCCGCCAAGGATCAGCACGCACTTTACGGGCATGCTCTGAAGGGCATACCAGCAGCTGTTAACGTTGGTGGCCTTGGAGTCATTTATAAAGTCTATTCCGTTAACCCTGGTAACACGCTCCAGACGGTGCTCAACGCCCTGGAATGTCTGCAAAGCCTTACGTATGGTATCGCTCTTTATACCGGCTATGTTGGCCGATATACCGGCAGCCATGGAGTTGTACAGGTTATGCTTGCCGGTAAGAGCCAGCGACTCCTGCTCCATATTGAACGCATACGGCTTGTCAAAGTAAAGAGTGCCGTAGTCAACATATGCGGCAAGATCCTCCTTCTTGGCCTCGGCAAAAGGATACAGGGTTGCCTGCAGTCCGTATTTCTTGAGCTCACGGGTAATTATGGGGTCATCGCTCCAGTAAACGAACGCATCGTCCTTGGTCTGGTTGCGGATAACGCGCATCTTGGCATCCACATAGTTCTGCATCTCATAGTCATAACGGTCCAGATGGTCCGGAGTTATGTTCATAAGGATGGCTATGTCGGCCTTAAAGTCATACATGTTGTCCAGCTGGAAACTGCTCAACTCAATCACATAGTAGTCAAAGTTCTTCTCGGCCACCTGCCATGCCAGACTGCTGCCTATGTTACCGGCCAGGCCCACGTTCATTCCCGCCATCTTGAAAATGTGGTAAATGAGCGATGTGGTTGTGGTCTTGCCGTTTGAACCGGTTATGCATATCATCTTGGCGTTGGTGTATCGGCCTGCAAACTCTATCTCGGATATGATAGGTGTGCCCTGAGCCATGAGTTTCTGTATGATGGGAGCCTCCTTGGGAATACCCGGACTCTTAATCACCTCATCGGCAGCAAGGATACGCTCCTCGGTATGCTGTTTCTGCTCCCACTCTATTTTGCGGGCATCCAGCTCCGAACGGTAATGCTCCTTTATTTCCGAAAGGTCCGATACAAACACGTCAAAACCCTTGGCTTTAGCCAATATGGCGGCACCTGTACCGCTCTCACCTGCTCCCAATACTACAATCTTCTTTGCCATTGTACTTATCTGATTTTCAAGGTCAATATAGTAAGTGCTGCAAGACCTATGCTTATAATCCAGGTCCTGAGCGTTATTTTTGTCTCAAACTGTAACTTGCTGTCATTTCCGTGGAACTTGACGGTGCTGGTGGGATCGGCCTTAAGCACCTGCTCCATGCTGGTACGGAAATGGTCATGTATGGGGGTACGTTTCCAAATGCGCTGGTGTACTCCCTTGCGCTTGCCCAACTTATAGTAAAAACGCTGGCATATAACCGACAGGCTCTCAACCAGGAACACGCCGCACAGGATAGGCAGGAGCAGTTCCTTGTGTATGCACAGTGCGCAAACCGCAATTATACCGCCAATGGTAAGGCTGCCTGTATCGCCCATGAATATCTGTGCCGGATATGAGTTGAACCAAAGGAAACCTATCAGTGAACCTACAAACGCGCACAGATAGACCACCACCTCCTGGCTGCCGGGAATATACATAAGGTCCAGATAGCTTGCTGTCACAACGTTACTGGACACATATGCAAGAATGCCAAGCGTTATGCCTATTATGGCCGAATTTCCCGCCGCCATACCATCCATACCGTCATTCAGGTTTGATCCGTTTGATACCGCCGTAACAATGAAAAGCGTGAGCAGCACAAAGAATATCCAGCCTGCCTGATACTTTACTTTATCTCCCAACCAGCCAAAAGCATCGGCATAATTAAGGTTATGGTTCTTAAAGAAAGGTATGGTTGTTCTGGTAGACTTTACATCGGGGGTCTTTATCACTATCTCGGTATTGTTCTCAATGCGGGTCTCCACCTTCTCGTTAATGACCACCTGGGGGCTGTATCTAAGCGTAAGACCTACAATAAGACCAAGCAAAAGCTGTCCCGATACCTTAAGCCAGCCGTTCAGGCCCTCCTTGTTCTTACGGAAAGTCTTTATATAGTCATCGGCAAAACCTATTCCGCCAAGAATCAGGGTTGTTACAAGCATGAGCAGCATATAGATGTTGGTCAGGTCACCTATCAGAAGGCAAGGAACCACTATAGCCACTATTATGATAACGCCTCCCATTGTAGGCACGCCCTTCTTGGTTACGCCAAACGGATCCAGTTTTTCGTCACGCTGGGTCTCGGATATGTTTCTGCGTTTCAGCATGTCAATAAAGCGGCTGCCAAACCAGCAGGATATCACAATCGATGCCACCAGGGCAAAGATTGCCCTGAATGTAACGTACTGGAACATTCCGCCGCCCGGAATATCAATTCCGGCATTCTTTAGGTATTCAAACAGACTGTATAGCATATTCCTTTATCAAAAACATTCGCGGATTACTTCGTGGTCATCAAAGTGGTGCTTGACTCCCTTTACATCCTGATAATCCTCATGTCCCTTGCCGGCCACCAGGATAACATCGCCGGCCTGAGCCATCATGCAGGCAGTACGAATGGCTTCACGACGGTCAACAATGGTAATTACCTTTTGCATATCCTCCTTGGTAAGACCTGCCAGCATATCGTTAATTATATCCTGAGGTTCCTCAAAACGGGGATTGTCCGATGTAATTATCACCTTGTCGCTGTACTTTACGCTCTCCTTAGCCATAAGCGGGCGCTTGCCCTTGTCACGGTTGCCGCCTGCACCCACAACGGTAATAATCTGCCCCTTTCCGTCCAACACATCAACTATTGTAGTAAGCACGTTTGTAAGGGCATCGGGGGTATGGGCATAATCAACTATGGCTGTGAATCCCTTGGGTGAACGGATTGCATCAAACCTGCCGTTTACCGGAACCAGAGTGCTCATTATGGTAAGAACCTCCATAGGATCGCGTCCCAGATTAACGGCTGTACCGTAAACTGCCAGAAGATTGCTTGCATTGAACTTGCCTATGAACTTAAGGAACACCTCACGGCCGTTAATCTCCAGCAGCATGCCGTCAAAACCTGATTCCAAAATACGGCCTTTAAAGTCACTCATGCTCCTCAATGAGTATGTGGTTACCTTGGCTTTGGTATTCTGGGCCATTACAAGACCGTTCTTGTCATCCAGGTTAGTGACCATAAAGGCATCCTTGCCCAATCCGTCAAAGAACATCTTCTTAGCCTTAAGGTAGTTCTCAACAGTCTTGTGGTAATCCAGATGGTCACGTGTCAGGTTGGTGAATATACCTCCTGCATATTTAAGACCGCCAATACGTTTCTGGACAATGGCATGTGAGCTGCACTCCATGAATACGTACTTGCAGCCCTCATCGGCCATGCGCCCCATAAGGCGGTTCAGCGTAACGGCGTCGGGGGTGGTATGATCGGCGGGAACAGGCTCTCCGTCTATGTAGTTGCAGACTGTGGAAAGCAATCCGCATTTGTAACCCATTTTGCGGAACATGTTATAGAGCAGTGTGGCTATGGTGGTCTTGCCGTTTGTTCCGGTTACGCCCACCAGCTTGACCTTACCGGAGGGATCACCAAAGAAACGTGTAGCCACCGGGCCCACCACATCCTCACAATCGGCAACCTGCACATATGTAACCGTATTGACAGTCTGTTCGGGCAGGACCTCACACAATACAGCTGCCGCGCCAAGTTCTATTGCCTTGGATATGAACTGATGTCCGTCAACTGTCGTGCCGCGCATGGCAACAAACAGGCATCCTGCGCTAACTTTACGTGAATCCAGCTGAATGTCCGTAACCTGTGCGTTCTGGTCTCCCACAACCGCAATTGTCTTGATTCCCGTTATTAACTCCCTGATAGTCATCTTGTATATCATTTACATTGATAATGTCAGCTGTATCCTGTCTCCCTTGCGGAATCGGGTATTCTTGGCCGGTGTCTGGCTCTTTACCTTGCCTACTCCGGTAACACTTACCCTCATACCCATACGTTCCAGCAGGTAAAGTGCATCCTGTGCACCCATGCCATGGACATCGGGCACCAGATCGTCATGGAACTCAACAGGTTTCATTACAAAACGTCCCGAATCCGAACTTACCGAGCCCCATACATCCTCATCAATATCCCTGTCCTCGCGGCTCATTAGATTCTTTTTACCCAAGCCTTTGAGCACCTTGCTGGCCTTGGCCAATTCGCCGGACAGGACTTTTGGAATAAACTGTCTGGTTGAGTCTATTGCCTCCTTTACGTTCCTAAGGTTACGGCTTGCCATAACCTTTTCGGATATCTCATGGAATACAGGAGCCGCCCATGTGGCACCACCGGCAGCACCGCCGTCAGTACGGATGGATACTATGCATGAGTATTGGGGGTTATCGGAAGGGAAGTATCCGCAGAACGATACCATGTGAGTCTGCTTTCCACTCTTATAACCGCCTGCACCTTGTGAAAGCTGAGCCGTGCCGGTCTTTCCCGCCACATTGAAATACTTGGAGTTTGCATTCTTGCCGGTACCGTTCTGAACCACGTTCTCCAGCAGGAAACGCACCTGGGCCAGAGTCTCATCCTTACACATGTGCCTTTTTACAACCTCAACCGGGAATTCCTGTATCACCTCACCCTCACGAATGACCTCAGTAACCAGACGAGGAGCTACCATACAGCCACCGTTGGCTACGCCATTATAAAAGGCAAGGGTATTTATTACAGGCAGCTGGGTGTTATATCCTATTGACATCCAAGGCAAGCGGGTGGCATCCCAGTAGCCGTCACGCCTGATTACAGGAGCGGCTGTTCCGGTAAGCTGAAGGTCAAAATGGGTGTTAATGCCAGTACGGTATATTCCATCCACAAAAGCCTGCGGGTCATCCTTGTATGCTGCATTTATAAGTTTGGACGTTCCTATGTTGCATGAGTTCTGGATAACTCCTACCACATCAAGCCATCCGTAATTCTTGCTGGCATCCGTCATACGCGCGCCTCCGAATCCCGTATATAAGCCGTGCTCACAGAACACGCTGTCGGTCAATTTTATCTTGCCGTCATCAAGAGCCACCATCATAGATACGGGTTTGAAAGTGGAGCCAGGTTCAAACAGCTCCTTGACGGCATTGTTCTGTATTTCGCTGAACTGTCCCGATTCCGTCTTGGTAAGACTGGCTATTGCCTTAATATCGCCAGTGGGAACCTCCATGAGAACCACAATGCCCGATGCGGCGTTCCTGAATTCCAGCTGCTTGCGCAATGCCACCTCGGCAATATCCTGCATGTCCACGTTTATGGTAGTCCTTATGTCACATCCGTCAATCTGCGGAACATCGGCAATCATTCGTGATATATTCTGCACTTTTTCCATGTGACCCCGTCCGGGAACTCCGCGCAACAGCGAGTCAAATGACAGTTCCAGTCCGTTTCGGGCCGAATCCTTTGCCTCGTACATACTGCCTATGGTACGGGCAGCCAATGATCCGAAAGGCTTCTGACGCGATATCTTGGACTCCGCACTAAAAAACCAGCCCTCATACTTGGGTTTGAGCCAAACGGTCTTGGCAAGTGACTTGTACTGGTTGTATGATATGGGGAAAGAGTTTCTTGAAGCACCGGGCAGCAGCAGCCAGGAATGTGACTTGGCCTCAAATCCCTTTTGATAATGGCTTGCAAATTCCTGTGCCGAATACTGAGGGAAAATGTCATGCATCTGGCGGGCAAATTCGGCCAGATGTTTGGTAAACAGAGTGTCCTTGCGGGTTTGGTCCTTCTTGGCACGTTCCTGGCTCTTTTCGGCAGTCTTGAAATCCAGGAATACGCGATACTGTTTCATACTGCTTGCCAACAGCAGACCTTCGTCGCTAAGTATATTACCGCGTCTTGCATCAATAACCCTGTTTACCGGAGTCATGTTCTTTGAAACCTCGTTCCAGTATTGCCTTTCACCAAACATGACAATCGCCATCTTGAGTATGATAAAGACACCCCATGCCGACATAAGCAGAAACAGCGAGAGGTACTTGCGTGACACCCTCTTTTTTTCCTGCTTGCCTTTGGAACTGTTGTCGGTCATGTTACTCATTTTGGCAAACGGTACGGCGGTTCGGTTACAGGTTGCAGTCCGGAACCGTTTCGGGTTGCAACATTTTCAATGTATGACGGTTTGCTTTTGGCCGATACGTCACTGGTGGTATTAAGAGTCTGATACTCCATATCCACAAGCTCACGTCTAAGCCTTTCGGCGTACGCCTGGTCACGCTGGTATGCGTAACGGTTTCCTATGTAAAAGATTACACAAGCCAATATCTCCAGCAGCAACCAAATGTTGTTGTGGATAAAATCAGGTACTGACTGCATTAGTCCTTTCCTTTTTGCCGTATTATTGACTTTGCTCTCCTCCATATCAGATTCGTTCGGCAATTCTCAGTTTGGCGCTACGGGAACGCGGATTGGAGGCCTGCTCGTCGGCATCGGGGATGACAGGTTTCCCAATAGCCTTGAAAGGCACTTCACGGTTTCCGTAAAAATCGGTCTTTATCTCACCCTCTATGTTCCCGCTTTTCATAAGGTTCTTTACCATGCGGTCCTCAATGGAGTGATATGTAATAACCACCAGACGGCCTCCCTTGCAGAGAAGCTGAACACTCGATTCCAACATCTCACGCAGCGCATCCACCTCGTGGTTAACCTCCATACGCAGAGCCTGGAACAGTTTGGCGGTATCTTTCTTTTCCCTTTCACGTCCAATAACCGGACGGATTGCATCCAACAGTTGGGTCACGGTTTCCAGACGGCAGTTCTTACGGGCACGCCCAATGGCCTGCGCCAGCTGACGTCCGTTCTGCAGCTCTCCGTATAACCAGAACAACTGTGCCAGCCTTTCCTCGGGGTAGTCATTAAGCAAGTCCGATGCCTTAAGCCCCTCTTTCTGGTTCATGCGCATATCAATGGGACCGTCAAAACGAAACGAGAATCCGCGTGTACTGTCATCAAAATGATGCCATGACACACCCAGATCGGCCAGTATGCCGTTTACCTGTTCATGACCGTACCAGCGCATAAAGTTGCGCATGTAACGGAAATTGGAATAAACAAACGTGAATCTTTTGTCGTTGATTACGTTGTTCATGGTATCGGAATCCTGGTCAAAACCGTAAAGATGACCTTTAACGCCAAGTCTGGACACTATTTCACGCGAGTGGCCGCCACCACCAAAGGTGGCATCCACATAGACCCCGTCAGGGTCCGTCACAAGTCCTTCTACGCTTTGTTTAAGAAGGACCGGCACATGATATGTCCCGCTTGTGTCCACTTGCCTGTTATGTATATTGCTTGTATCACTCAGTCATGAATTTTTTCAGACTATCGGCAAATTCACTGTCGGTCATGAACGGCTGTTCACCTGCGGCTGCGGCATCGGGAGCCCAAATCTCAATTGTCTGCTCCATACCTACAAACAGGGCGTCCTGTTTGATGCCCACTTTATCCAACAGCGCTTTGGGCAACAGCACACGGCCGTTGCTGTCCAATTGCAATTCCTGAGCCTCCGATACCAGTTTGCGGTAAACCATCTGCTGGTTTCCGTCAAAACGGTTCAAACGGGCACGTACCCCGGCAATCTCCTGTTGCCATTGTGATGCGGGGTAAATTACAAGACAGTTCTCAAAGTAATCCTTGCGGACAACCAGAGTCTGCTCCCCCGCCTGTTGCAACAAGCGGCGGAATCCTGCCGGCATGAACGCCCTGTTTTTTGCGTCCAGCCGTACCGGGAACTGTCCTATAAAGCTCATTCTTGCCAATAATCGTTATTCGGATTCAAAGTTATAACTTTTTGCCCCACTTAAACCCACTTTGCCCCACTTTTTATTTAAAAAAGTTTTTAACCGCCTGTTGATAAGTCAGCAGGCTGCAGGACAGATTATTAGCTACAGATGGTTAAAGTGGCGCTTTTAGGTATCTTTGCAAGTTGTTGATAAACTGAAAGGGGACGGTTCCTGATGTACCCTTAAAAGAGCACACCAGGAACCGTCCCCGTAAAATCGCGAGCCGCAGCTCAATCAGCGAGTATTTCTTCGGCGCGTTTCAGCGCAATGTTGATGTGGCTGCAGATGTTCTCTTTGCCTACCACATCGTCCATTCCGGCATTCTCAAGTACCTTCATGACCTGAGGATTGACACCTGAGAGCACCACCTTTACTCCCATCTGGGAACACATGCGGCACATGTTTGACAGGTTGTGTACGCCTGTTGAATCAATGAAAGGCACCTTACGCATACGGATTATGCGCACCTTGGCGCGACCGCCCATATCGCCCATCATCTCCTCAAACTTGTTGCCTATGCCAAAGAAATACGGACCGTTAATCTCATACACCTTGACGCCCTCAGGAATGGTCAGATGATCCAGATTGCCCTGAACATCACTGTCGGCATTGGGATCAATCTCATCACTCAGAACCGATACGTTGGTGGTCTCGGCCATACGCTTCATGCAGAGCAGGCAAGCAATGAGCACACCCACCTCGATGGCTACGGTAAGGTCAAATATCACCGTGAGGAAGAATGTAACCAGCAGCACGATGATATCGGACTTGGGATTCTTGAGTATGGCCTTAAAACTGCGCCATTCACTCATGTTATATGATACCACCACCAGAATACCAGCCAGGCAAGCCATGGGAATGAACTTGACAAGCGGCATAAGGAAGAGGTAGATTAGTGCCAGTACAACGGCGTGAGCGATACCTGCTACCGGAGTACGTCCGCCGTTGTTTATGTTGGTCATGGTTCTTGCTATTGCTCCTGTGGCAGGTATTCCGCCTATCAGCGGTGATACCATATTGGCAATACCCTGTGCCACAAGTTCCTGGTTGCTGTCATGGCGGTCACCAATCACACCGTCAGCCACTGCAGCAGAGAGCAGTGACTCTATGGCGCCCAGCATGGCTATTACCATGGCAGGCTGTGCCAAGCGGGTAATGCTTTCCCAATTGATCTTGGGTACCTCGGCCTGAGGCAGTTCAGTGCTTATCGAAAAGCGGTCACCGATAGTCTCAACGCCTTCAACACCTACGCCACGCAGTATAAGACATACTATTGTCATTATGATGATTGCCACCAGCGAACCGGGAAGTTTTCGGCTAATCTTAGGAGTAAAGACTATAATCAGTATGCTGCCCACTCCAATTAAGAGTGACCACCAGCTTACAGTATCAAAATGCTGGAAATAGACAGCCCACTTGTCAATGAAACCTGCCGGAACGCTCTCTATCTGGAGTCCGAACAGATCCTTGATCTGGGTTGCGAATATAGTAAGCGCTATACCACTGGTAAAACCTACTACAATGGGATAAGGAATGTACTTGATTATGGTTCCAAGGTGCAGCACACCCATAAGGATAAGGAACGCGCCAGCCATGAAAGTAGCTATGCAAAGCCCGCTCATGCCGTACTCCTGTATGATTCCATACACAATTACGATGAACGCTCCGGTAGGACCGCCTATCTGAACCTTGCTTCCTCCAAAAAATGAGATAATGAAACCGGCTACAATTGCCGTAAGAATACCGGCCTCGGGAGTTGCGCCCGATGCAATACCGAATGCAATGGCAAGCGGCAGAGCCACTATACCTACAATTACACCTGCAAGCAGGTCCTGAACAAGAGTTTGTTTGTCATAACCGTTCTTGAGAGTTGAGAACAGTTTGGGTTGAAATCCCTTAAGATTCATAATGTTACATCAATTATTGCCGGCCATTTACCGACATAGTTCTAAATCACCTTTCAATTTTCGGCCGCGAAATTACACATATTTCACGCTCATTGTAACATTAAGCCCTCAACAAATTTATATTATTGGCACAATTATACATTTTTAGCCCCCATTTGTCACCTGCACATATCAAATCAGGTCTTAAAAGAGACAAAAAAGCGGTCATTTTGACCGCTCCCTAGTGATCCTTGGCGGATTTGAACCGCCGACCTCTTGCCTGTCAAGCAAGCGCTCTAAACCAACTGAGCTAAAAGATCATATAAAATCCGGTGTTTCGTGGCGGATTCGAACCGCCGACCTCTTGCGTGTGAAGCAAGCGCTCTGAACCGGCTGAGCTAACGAAACGACATGCTCAAATGCGGTGGCAAATATACGTCTTTTTTGTTATTGGACGTTTATAAGCCCACCCATTATTGCCAATATTCAATCTGGCGGGTGATAACCTCAACCGGAAGGCGGTTCTTGTTGAATGTACGTGCCTCAGTCCAGTTCCCCTGCTCGTCAAATACGGTATATTTGATATATACGGTATCAAACGTCTCTTTGCCAGCCACATCCATACGGATTATACTTTTTTCCGTAATGTTGTTCTTCTTGTCATACTTGTTCTTTTCATGACTTGACGTTCCGCCCTTAACATCAAAAACGTCAACCTTAACGGGATATCCTTTACGGTTAACCCTGATAATATCGGTTGTAGTAACTACCCCCTCCTCGGAAACTACCCTTTTATACTTTCTGAAAGAGAAACTCTCCTGAACGGTCATATTTATGATTTTGTTATCTACAATCCTGTCATACAGCATTGTATTTCCGGACCGTTCCCTAAAGTTTAACCGTGCCAAAGTCCTGCCACCGGCTCTCTGGATGCTACGAATGCTGATATCGTTCTCAAAAACACTCTCGGCCTCAGCCTGGATCCGGCCCAGACTGTCCATTACGGCCGATGCTATCTCATGTCCCTGATCATCGTAAACGGCCGAATTCATATACATTACATCGGTACCGGTATGGCCGGCAAACCACATTTCAGGCATTTTATGATATTCGGTAACCTTTTGGACCTTACCGTTCATTCCTCCAAACGGAAGCTCATGATAGCTGCGGTTGCAGGATACCATAATAATGAGGAACAGGGCAAGAACAACACTCTTTTTCATATTCATGCGTCAAATTATATTCGCTTTTTTCATCTCACTTACCGTGAGTTCCAACTCGTCATACCACTCTTGGCCAAAACGGCGAATGAGCGGTTCCTTTAAGTATCTGTAAACCGGAATGTGCTCTCTGTGGCCTTTAACAACGGCAGCCTGACACACATCCCAATGATTATAGTTAAGACCCCAGTAATCGCCAATCTTTTTTATCCTGATAGGGTACAGATGACACGAAACCGGTTTCATAAAGCTAACCTTACCCTCCCTGTATGCCTTTTCGATGGCACAAAAACAACATCCGTTCTCATCATAACAGGTAAACACGCAATCCTTGCCGTTCACGATCTGTGTTACCAGTTCACCCTCGGGATCCGGATATGCTATACCTTTTTCATTTATTGCCTTGAGTGCATCGGCCGAAAGCATATCCTTGATGACAGGCAGCAGCTGTTCTATCTGCGCTATCTCATCAACGGTTACGGGAGCACCTGCATCACCTTCAATGCAACAGGCTCCGTGACACTTTTTAAGGTCACAGCAGAACTCCTTGGTTATGACATCAAACGATACTATCGTATCCTGAATCTGCACCATGTTTTGACAGGCTAAACTGTAATGATGCGCAAAAGTAATCATTTTTGTCTATCTTAGCCGAGCAAAAACAGCTCATTATATGTCAACAGCACTGATTGTATTTGCGGTAATACTGGGAATTGTAGGGATTGTAGGCAGTATTGTCCCCGGATTGCCGGGCCCTCCAATTAGTTGGGCGGGGCTATTGATTGCGTTTTTTGGACGCAGAATAGCAGAGAACGGCAATGAGATAACTCTTACCTGCCTGTTGATATGGCTGGCAATTACAATTATCGTAACAGTAATAGACTATGTAATACCGGCCAAGTTCACCAAACTGGCCGGAGGTTCCAAAGCAGGAAGCTGGGGCGCAATGATAGGCCTGCTGGTCGGCATAATCTTTACAGCCATTGGAATGATTGCCGGCTGTTTTCTGGGTGCACTGATAGGTGAACTTGCATTTGGAAAGAAAGAGTTCAATACATCGTTAAAATCGGCATTGGGCGCCTTTGCCGGGGTCATGGCCGGGACAGGAATAAAACTGATCACTACAATAACCATGTTGTTTTACATCATTTTCTGAAAAAAAGACACCGTTCATACCCAATCCAATCACATATCTTTTAACTTTGCACCGCTTGGAAAGTATTATTACAAGAGAATAATTATTACAAACCTATAAACTAATTACAACAACAATGAAAAGAAAGTTTCTTCTTGCAGCGGCTGTAGTAATGTCGCTCACATGTTTTGCCCAGTTCCCGGGCGGTGGCTTTGGAGGTGGAATGCCTCAGGGCGGATTTGGCGGGATTCGGCGGTCCTCAGGGCGGTGCACAGGTTGAGTGCTCCGAGAAATTCACAGACATCAACTATGCCGGCGACGACGGTCAGGTTTATCACATGCTTGACATTTATCTTCCCAAGGAGGTTAAGGATAAGTATCCCGTAGTTGTACACATTTACGGCAGTGCATGGGGCAGCAACAGTTCAAAGGGTATGGCCGATGTAAACACAATAGGTCAGGCACTTCTCAATGCCGGTTATGCAGTGGTTTGCCCTAACCACCGTTCAATTGCCGACGGCAAGTGGCCCGCACAGGTTAACGATATCAAGGCCGTTATCCGCTTTATCCGCGCTAACGCCGCCAAGTACAAGTTT
>CACWIN010000002.1 GCA_902760965.1 uncultured Bacteroidales bacterium
ATGTGGTTTGTGTTTATCATGGTATGAAAGAAAACGCTTAATTTTGGATCATCCTTAAAATGCGGATCCCGCTTCGGACACACAAATTGAAACATCACCTCCTTTAGTGGCGGTTTTTGTGGGGCCGATGTCTCCGGCGCGGTACCGGTATGAGCGCTACGGTGGTACCGGTGTTAGCGCTACAAGCATAATCTATATAGCGCTATACTCAGTTATGGATGCCTTTGTCTTTTATAGGTTAGGTGTCGATTTTACTTTGCCAAAATCTGTCGATTCAAAGTTACTCGTTACAGGAGAAGAACCATCCCTCAAACGACTAAGTTGATTTGGCAAATATTCCTGGAAAACCATAGATTTCCCGGGAATAATTGGGCATACCTATGCGAATTTAAGCAGGTTTGCACTTAAGGAGTGTTCAACTTTACGCATGTTGTCGTCAAATAAAGTATTCTTAAGCTGACATTCCCATATCACAATAACCTGCCAACCTGCTTCATGCAGGGCCTTGTATTCCTGTTGATCACGTTCTCGGTTCCGCTGGATTTTTGCAACCCAGAAATCAGTGTTGCTTTTAGGAACAGAATATAGACTGCAACCCTCATGGCCGTGCCAGAAGCATCCGTTCACGAATATGGCAGTACGGTACTTGCGCAGCACAATGTCCGGCTTTCCAGGCACGCCCTTCACGTTAAGCCGATACCTGTACCCATGACTCCACAGCCAATGTCGTACTTTTAGTTCCGGTTTCGTGCCTTTCGACCGATTCGCTGCCATGTTGTTGTGTCGTTGTTGCCTTGAGAGTATATCCATAATTTATATAGTCCTTGCAATCTTTATTAATTGTGTCAAACCTATAACGTCAAGTTTCCCAAAGCGGCTATGTTTAAGTTTCTCTATATCTCGTGGATTCCAAGTATATTTTTGTAATTCTTTCTCTATACCCTTTTTGTTAAGTCTGAACATGAGATATATCTTATCAATATTGTTATCTACAGGGGTGAATGGATAGTTTAGAGCTTTCATCTCCTTATACCCATACACCTTAGGACCGCCTGAATTGATTTTGTGAAGCGTAGCCTCCTTGCCATTATGCAACAGGATATATCGAGCATTTACAATTTCCTTACTAACAGAGATTGTCCCTTTTCTATCTCCAGCTCTACCGTTGTATAACCAGTTCTTCAAGATCCACTGTAGATGCTTTTGATTCTTATAGTACCCTATCAATACCGTTGTCTCATCGGGTAGGAAATTACGATTCTCACCATCAGCTTCCGGCAGACTTTCTATTGTCGCTGATTCGTTGGGGGAGAGATGTATGTCATATTCGTAGTATGACAGTTTCTCACGATCCGATGTGCGATCGAGCAGATGAGCTTTCACTTCGGCTAGGAACTTTTTCAAATGGACTGAATCCTGTTGCCAATGCCCTGGACGGATACTGAAAGCTCCAAGTCCTGGTACAATCTCATGGAATCCGCGTAGTTTCCTGTTCTCTTCACCAGGATACAGAACATATGCACCACTAGTCCTGCGTATTGCGTCTTTGTAGGCATGCATCTTCAGGAGGTCACCACGTTTGTATATTTTCAGTTCCTGTTCCTGCTTTTCACTTGCCAATTCTTCTACTATATCCTTGCCAGTGTCCTTATCCTCCAACAGGACTTTGTCGAGTCGGTATTTTGCATCGAAGTGAATGTGTATGATACGTTCCTGTCGTTCTGCCTCCTCTTCTGTGATCAGCCCTGGCCACAACGACAATGTATAGTCGGGCCTCATGGTCATCGTCCAACTACCGGCTTTATGAATTGAATCGTCTGTTAAGCGATTAAACGTGCGGTTATAGTAGAATGCAACATTCAGAACTCTTGAGAAAGTCTCCTGCCTTCCGCTCACCATTCGCATACGGCCTTGACGCAGATTTAGGTTGATACCGTCCTTATCCATCGCCACCAGTTTCTTTTTTTCCTGAGGCTCTATGTGGAAGAACTCCGAAATCAGTTCCATAAGTTTGAAAAATAGCCAGTATTCGTATAATATAGCTACGTTCTTCTTTCCAGCATCATACACATCATTACCGCCAGTCCAATTCAACTTGGCAGCCAAATCAAATAGCAACCATGCCTGTAGAACTTCCCGGTATCCCTCCTTTCGTTGTAAAACAGGACTATTCATGTTCATGTGCGTTGGTTGCGAAATCTGGCGGAAGAACTGATTGTCCAGATGTTCATATAATTGCTCTAGCGTTTGATTCGCCTCTGCTTTTAGCTGTTCGGAGGCGTTGGCATAGCCTCTGATTTCTGAACAGAAGTTCACAAATGTCCTCAGTACGAATTTCACAAACTGGTTTTCCTGACAGTCCGTCGTATCGCGTTTATAATCCACTTCAATCCTTAGTGGTACACTGGTCAAACATTCGGGCATCCCAACTCGCATCTCTGGTGACAACCGAGCCTTGTTTGTACTTGATGCAATCTGACGAATATTTTTACGGCTTAGACGCTTCACTCCTACAATTTTCCGCTCAATGTTGGCATCCATCCATTTCCTAACAGGGTTTGAGAAAATCTTATGTATGGCCTCTGAGAACGATTCGCTGTCAATAAGAGACCGTACAAAAGAGAACCGTTGATAAAGCGTTTGCGATGAACAATTTTGATCAATTTCCAGTTGCTGTGTCACTGGTGCTCCTTGTTGCAACACGAGATCTGTATAGTATTCAGCTATCTCGTCTAGCATTAGACGATAATCGTTCCTGTACTCCGCCTTTGTACTGCGTATTTCCAGACTTACGTGCCCAACCTGTTTGTGTGTATCAACCTCAACCACATCCAATGTCAAGTGCCCCACATATATACCTGTGACCAGTATTCCTTCACTGACGTGTTGATTCCTGTTTGGATGAAATCTTACGATCTCGTTCTCTTTCTCAAACTGGTATCGTCCACCCACAAACTCATATGTATATGTGCATCCTTCTACTAGCTGATACCTCGATTCTCCAGGATATGGCTCGACTTCATCAAAGACCTTTGCCTTCAAAGACTGCGGATACACGACCAGCCTCACACCGCCGTATTTCCCCATAACTGGTATTTCGAGAAACTCCGCCATATACCTATTGATTAACAACTATTCCTCTGAGATATTCTTGCCTAACAATCCTTTGACTTCTTTATCAAAGTCCGAGTTTATCTTTTGTGTTGGATTAAACAACCGATATTCTTCTTCAGCTTTTTTATCTGCCATTTCACGGCTAACCTTACCCTTATCTGGCAATAAGGCATACCGGCGGAATGTCAGGAACTCATTCACGGAATCAGAAAAATCTTTCATGCTAAATGCATTCTTACGCTCTATCAGATCTTCTATATAATCAAAATAGCCCGATACTGCACGTTCCAAACGGCGAATTTCCACCTCTGGCAGATAGTTCTTGGCTATTTTTGTATCACTGAGTAATACGCGTCCTTCAGGTGCATTCTTCCATGTTTGCAAACCCATATGATCTTTCTCGTGGTCAGCACGAGTATATATGATTTCGGGAGCGGTTTGACCAGTTATGGCATAATGGAAACGGTTCTGCACCATCTGGTAGAACTCACGTGTGGTGGGAGAGTTGCGGTCATAGTCAAAAGAACATTCTGCATAGATGTCTGTAATCTGTTGCCAGATGCGACGTTCACTAGCACGAATACTTCTAACTTTCTCCAGCAATTCACGGAAGTAATCCTTGCCGAATACTGCAGTTCCTTGTTTCAATCGTTCTTCATCCAGAACGAATCCTTTCTTGATAAATTCTTTAAGAATACTGGTAGCCCATTGTCTGAACTTGGTAGCACGTGTGGATGAAACACGGTAACCAACAGCAATAATGGCATCAAGACTGTAGAAAGCGGTTTCACTCACCTGAGTCTTACCTTCCATTGCACCGTGTGGAGTGGTTGTTTCCATTTTGGAAATGACCACATTTTTATCAAGTTCACCTGTCTCGAATTTCTTCTTAAGATGTTTACTGATATCAGGGATACCAACGTTAAACAATTGAGCCATAGCTTTCTGCGTAGCCCAAATCGTTTCGTCTTTGATGATTACCTGCACCTTGCCTTCCTCTTCTGGCAATTGGTACAATATAAATTGTATTTCACTGTTCATATTATTCATTCTAATCCATTATAGAACCTATGCCTCAGCAAAACTTGTAAATCCGTTAGCTGTTGCAGACTCATACATGCGAAGTATTTTATCTGCACTCTCCTTATACTGCGCTTTATCCACGTTCTCCTTGGTAATAATCAAATCCTTACCAGCTCCAGTGAAACATAGCTTCCAAAGCTGAGTAAGTACGGGCTCCAGCTTTTTGCGTGAACCGTGTAATTTGGGCAGCAGCTTCTGTACAATGGCCGCATCAAGAATCTCCTCATCAGTCATCTTTGCTGGGGTGTCATCGTTGTCTTTTGCTTGACAGATGAAGCGGAATATCTCAGTAGCCGAGCGGTAACCGAATTCCGCATTCACATTCTTCAGTTCATTAAAAAACTCTTGTAGTGTTAATACGGCTTTATCATCCTTATCAAAGTCTTTCTTACATGACTTTTTTACAAAATCAGCACCCATTTCAGCTGCTTTCCCATTGATGTTTTCTCGATTTACCTCCCTCATTTCCTGCAAGAACAACTCCATCTCTTTTGGAGATATCTTGAATTCTATCACGTTGGCACGGTCAAGTACTTTAGGAGAGAACATATATGTCGTCTCATCCACGTTAATGGTACCTATGATGAAGAGGTTTCTTGGTAGACCAATATGCTGAGGCACGCCGTCAATATCTACCTTTGTCTTATCACACGCATCAGCAGTCCATAAACTTATCTTCTCGTTGCTTTCCATAGCAGACAGGAAATCAGCAAAATAACGTTCTACGTAACTCATGTTCATCTCATCTAGAATCAGGAAGAACGGCTTATCTGAGTTTTCCATCTTGTTTGCCTCTATAAGCAGGTCCAAGACTCCATTTTCAGGCTTAACGTACTTTCCTTGCTGTAAAGCGTTGGGGAATCCCAGCAGTGGCTCTCTGTTCGTCCAGTCTGCTCCAACGCTCACTACACACATCTGCTTTTCTTTATCAGTCGCCAATGCACTCGCAAATGCCAAAGCCAGCTGTGTCTTACCAGAACCAGCCAGTCCACTAAGTATTAAGAACCTTTTCGACATTAGTGAGAAAGCAAATCGCTTAATTAGGTTGTCGGAATAAACAAGACCAGTCTGTTTTATATATTCAATTATTGTCTTTATTGAGAATTGAGAAGCAGTGATCTCCGGTTGTTTTGGCAATTCTAACTGTTCTTTCATGATAGGGTTATGGTCTTGTAACTTCATATATTTCTCATATGCATTTTTGAATGCCAGCAGTAATCTTTCATCCAAAACATGATCAGTTATTTTCCATTCGTTCGAATAAATGGCACATGCTTTATACTCTTTGCTGTCAATTTGTTGGTCGTTAAAATGTAGCAATAAATCGCTTTCCTGTTGAAGTTTATTCCTTAATTTATCGCGGGTTCTTATTATCTCTGGTAGCTTCAATTTTGTTACTCCCTGAGCCAACGACAGATATATTTTTTTCAAATCTTTTGAGAAGAGAAATACCAAGTATATTCCCTTCTGAGTCGACCCGGTTTCTTTCTTATTCATAATGGCCACCCAAGGACATTTAGAAACACGACCTGTTCCTATTGAGCCTTTAATGAGGTATCTGTCCGTAGAGAACACCTCCTTAAGCTTAATTGGAATATTATTTCTTAATATCTCACCGGATTGAGATTCTAATGATACTCCTTTCCCTATATGGCTTTCATAATCTGCCCCAGCTTTTTGGAAATCTGCAATTAACGTATTCAGTTCCCTGATAAATCCTTCTCTCATATGTTGTTAGTTTTATTCTATCACTTCGAGTATCTTATTCGCAATAGCTTTTGCCATCAGAGGAGGCACAGCATTACCAACCATTGTATACTGTGGAGTTTCAGATTTACGTTTGTCGCCACCCGTTGTTCTCTTTCCCTGAAATACAAAGGAATCGTCAAAAGATTGCAAACGTGCCATCTCTCTTACCGTCGGCACACGATGGCTGTGGTAGTGAATGAAATCGTCTGGCAAGGTAACAACTGTAGGTGATTGGCCATCTGGCTTCAGTACCGTATAGTTACGCTTGTCAGAGTTGAGCCCCATATCCGATAGTCGCTTTTTTACTTCATCAGTATAGTCGCCAGCTTCAGCGATGACTGTCAATCGGTTAAGCACTTCTTCACTTTGCTTACTTGTCTGATGATTGAAAAGGCGAGCATGTTCAAAGATCTCGTTTTCAAGATTATCAAGACTCTTCACATAGAAAGGCTCTTTTATGGTAAAGCGGTGGCTAAGTCGTCCTTGTTTTGACCACTCAGAATAGGTTTTACCTGATCCGTCTGGCTTTCCGTCAATGTTTCGAGTAACATTCAGAGCTGCGTATCGTTTTATTACTTGTACTTCCGAATAGTCACTTGCAGATTCACCATTATTCAAGAAATCTAAATCGTTTAATGCCTCATAGACTGTTACTTTGTTATCCTCTGTTGTGGCTGGAATTTCCGTAATCATCGGCTGGTCTTTACGGCAACCGATGAAAATAACCCTTTCACGATTCTGAGGTACGCCATAATCTGATGAATTCAGTATGAGCGGTTTCTTGATTCGATAAAGGTGTATCTCATTCATTATCCTCTCATATTCTTCAATAGAATTGTCATCTTCAGCGTATTTACGCAACTCTCCAAAGACTTCTTCCAATGTAAGCGTGTAAATATTGACCATTAATTTTAACCTATCTGCAAGTTCTGTTTGGTCCTTAAATTCTTCTGCCCAATAAAGGTGTCTATTAATTGTTTCAGCTAAATCGCCATCACTTAAAGCATAAACAAAGTCATTGAACTTCTTTACTAATCGATCATTGTCCACATCTGCTTCTGCTTTCAGATGCAGAATGGAATCTATCAATTTCTGACGCTTAGACGATAATTTTAGAAGAGACAAAGCGTGACGTATCGTCGTAATATGCTGATTGCTCTTACTAACCTTCAAGGGAACAGGTTTCGTCAGTTGCTTATAAACCGACTCTACAATTTGGAAATACTTGTCAATGAAAAAGTCCTCTTTTCCATCCTCAATGGTTTCTATTCTAATTTTATTGATGAAGCATTGACGAACTGAATCATTAGCCGTTCTGCTAAGCACACCATTGAAATAGGCAATTGTGTCATTCACTCTCTCATCATCAATGATAGAGCGGATTTCATTCATTACTGCCGTTTTGAACTTACCCTTGTCTTTCGTCAGAATACCCTTCACATTCTCCATCACAAAATATTTGGGACGGAGTTTGCGGATAACTTTCAGATAGTGGATAAAGAGATTATCACGTTTGTCAAACTTCCTTCTTCTGCCAGACAAACTAAACGACTGGCAACTTGGGCCACCCGTTACCACATCTATATCCTGGTCGCCAATCTCCTTTTCAAGACGTGCCAAGAAATCATCTGACATAATATCTTCTGTGATGAACGCAGTATCCAAACCCAATTGGCGATTATATCTCACTTTATGGGTCAACTCGCAGTTACTATTGATGTCACTTGCCAGGACAAAATCGAAATATTTATCGTCAGTATATGCTTGCAAAAATCCCTCGCTAATGCCACCAGCACCAGCGAAGAGGTCGATGAATTTTATCGGGGTTTTACCTTGTTTGAACTCTTCTATTTCTGCCATATATTATCTTCTCTTATGCTTCTTATTCTTCTTATGCTTTTTCTTTTTCTTGGGAGCGATATCGGCAGCAGCCATTGCTTCGTCACGTTCCTTTTTCTCTTTCTTTCTATCGCCCTGACTCTTAATGATGTCTCTACTTGCAACCAGAAAATCATAGAAGTCTTGGCTCGTATATGCAGAGGCCTCTATTACGCCTGCCAGTTTGTTTACTAACTGAATGACACCTTTTGGCGCAGTAATACGATACTCGAAATATTTGTCAAAGACGGTATCTTCGCCACGATCTTTCTTGTCCATTTCTTCTATGCAGAAACGAAGTACACCCTTTAAGGCTTCTGGATTTCTGAACACAGTAGCCGATGGCAAGATACCTCTATTTCGCAAGTTCTGCTCTCTAAATAGGAACTTGGTATAGGTGTAGTCAAGCGTCCCATCTTCGTCGGCTTGAACTGTATTCTTGAAAGACCAATAAAGACCCTCTAGCCAGTTTCTGTTTTGCTTGTAGAACCAGTGTTCGGCAATATAGTTAGAATCACAATCCAGTTCGTAAACTTTATTCCAACGTCTTCTCATGTATTCATACAAATCAACATGAGAAAGATATTGCCAAAAATGACTTTGAGCTGCTTGCATGGGAGTAAGGTCTTTGAATGCCTCGAAGAGAATCTTCCCTGCTTCAAAGTCATCAGCAGAAGTCTTAGAGTCAGCATAAGCAAGCATACCCGACAAGTCTGGTTGCTCTAAATCTGTTTCATACAACCCGTCATGCTTCTCGGCTTCTTCTCGCCACTTAAATGTGGGGTTGAGATAATTTGGGAGATTATCTTGAACGTGAATTCTTAATATCTCGGCAAATTCTGGGGTAAAGATTGTCTGCTTCATGAATCTGAATCTTTTGGTTCGATTTTTTCTTTTACTTCCTCTAATGCGTTAAGCATAACATCAGGCAAAATCTTGTCTACTATTTGTAGAACATCGCCAATTGAATAGTCATATCCTTCTTGCTCAGGCAACTCTTCTTCAGAAACCATTTGCTTGATAAATTGCGTTAGATAGAAAATCCAATCCTTACTATCATCATCATAGAATGAACGTAGTTTGTAAACGGCTTCAATAAGCGCATTCCTTACCAACATTGCCTCAAATACATTAGGACATTGGTTCAAAACCAATTTTCCTGCATTCTCATAGGAGTATGGCAGCTGTATCAAGATAATGTCATCAATAACATTCGTGACCTTCTGAACATTTGCGTATTCATACTTCACAAATTTACTCAGATTAGCCATATCATCACTAGGTGTTAACGATACGTTGAATTTATCCACCATTGCAATCATAGCACCCTTCTGGTAATCAACGATACCCTCATAGAAGTCATCTACATCAAGATAATTGCAACTTTCGATGTTCTCTGTGGCAACTATTTCAATCTTAACGGAGAATCTTTTGTTCACTTTCGAACAGGGTATTTTTATTGTGAAACAAGATTCTTCCCTCTTTTCTATCTGGGTATAGTAAGTTGAAGAGCATTGTATGATGCATAGATAAGACGCAAGCTTTTCTGCGATAAGTCTATCTACACCTTCATTGTGCGTGGTCACTTCATACTCCAAGATGAAAACATCTTCATCGGTATCCTTTTTCAATCCCACTCTATGCCCAGCAGGGTCATCTCCCTTGTAATTATCGGGTAAGCCCCAGATGGGGTATGGGTATGTCGCAGTTGTTTTAATGTCCATATACCTTGATGTTTAAACTGTACAATGTGACGTTCTCCTGAGGAGTGAATTTAATAACATTAGGGGCATCGGCCTTCAAGTCAAATCCGTAAATCTCATTCGAGACACCAGACCTAATTTGGCAACCGGCAGAAACATTTTTCAAGTCAAGCGGGAATAATCCTTCGTCTGCCTGTATATCAAGGACAAGCCTGCAATCATAATAGTCTTTTGGTACTCTTATTTCGAGTTTGCATGCAAAATCTTCATTATGAAGTGGCTTTAGACGTTTATTTCGTCCATCCAGTTTTATTTCCCTCTCACGTTCAACGTTGGGATTCTCTGCCTCGCCAGTACCATCATCTTCACCTTCGTCACCTTCCACGTAAGTCGGGTTAGGCTTTGGAGTGGGTTCTGGGTGAGGTTCTGGATTGGGGTTGGGATCAGGGTTCGGATCTGGCTTCGGTGCTGGGTCAGTTTCTGGGCGAGGAACAGAATCTGTTTCGGGTTCCACGACTGTAATGGTACCCTTTTTCTTCTTTTTCTTCCTTCCCTTAGTTTCTTCAAAGATAGTAAATGAGCCCGACTTTGAGCCTTGAGTCTTCTCCTTTTCAATCACATTGGTAGTCGGCCAGATGTTATCTTCTTCGTTTTCTTCACTTCGACTTCCAAACTTACCTATTCTTCGCTTCTTTAGCGATTTTATCTCAAGCTGCTTATCATGCTCTTCAGGGAAAAGAACTTTTATGCACTCTTTTTGGAACGAATCAAGCTCTCGAAGTGCCTTTCTTGCATTTCTCTTGTCTTCATCGCTCATGTCTTTCAACTCTTTTACATCCCATTTGTCGTGCCTCACATCTTCCAGCATTCGAAGATATCTGGCCCCTTCTCCATCACACACCATAATACCGTAGAAACCCTTGGAAGAGTTGTATTTCCTAACTTCCACGGTCATCAATTTGTTGCGCATGAAGATAATCTTATCCAAGGACCTTGCAGCTGTAATATCCTCACTCTTCCATATTTGTAAAGTGGCATGTCCTAACGTTGGAAACTGACCGGGGAAATCATCGGTTGTGAAAAGCACATGATTATCGTCGCCACCATCAAACATGGCAATCTCAAAGAGATAAGGACGGGGATTAAAGTTAAGTTCTGGGCGATTACTCCTATCCATGTCTATATTGCTATAATCAGGCTCTGGAAAATATTCAAGCATTTTATCACCAATATTTGCCTTAGTGAACTCTTCTCCACATATATTGACATCCAGCAACTCCCTGTAAATAGCGTAGAAGAAACCACGAAGAAGCTCTTTTTTCATAATAATGATGTCCTCTTCGTTTTCTTCCATACCCAAAACAAATGCATCTGTTCCGGATTGCTCTCGCCTAAAAATGATAGGTATATCTTCTCCTGAGTTAGGCGAACCTCCCTTATTGTAAAATGCATCTGCTTCGAAGAGGACTTCTTCGCCCTCCTCATTTTTATATTTATGAGTACACAATCTAACAACGCCTTCTCCAAATGTTTGGCCGCTCTCATCATCCTTTGTCGAATAATAAACAGCATTGAATGGAGAATTGACAAAACCAACAGTTTTTCCAAGCCCATGACTACCGCCCGCATAACCACCATCAGGTTTGTAACTTGATGATGAACAATGTACGCACGAATCAAAGGCTGAAGGAACATCGTCGCCATCGATATAATTCATGCCCGTCGTATGATAGTCAGACACTTTCAAATAGCCGATAGTGCTATTCCTGCGCGAGTTAAGAAACTCATATTTACTCTTATAGATATCTTTTGAGCCAGGCAATTGCTGGCTTCTTTTGCTACAAGCTTTTAGCCGCCCAATTAACGACTGTATCAAGTTTGGGTAGTCAGAGCAAGCCATCTTTCCATATGAAAATGTAACAAGAACTTTCTTATTCCTGTTGTCATCAGATTTCTGGGCAGCGTCTATAGAATTCTGAATATATTCGCGCACAAGACAACGAACCTCATTGTCTTTGAAGGGGTCAAACGACGAGTCTTCACGATCCCGTTTCATCGTGCCTTTGGGTTTCTGCACAAAGTTCCACTTACAACCGAGATCCTTGTCCCCAGTTATGGGCACATCGTTCTCAAACTGACTAAACAAATCTAAGCTCTCCATAGGCACTATTTATTAAAGGTAAAACCTGACTTTCCATTACCTTTGCTAAGCTCGTTAGCATAAACAGCCTTAGCATCTTTGAGGGCTTTTGAGATTTCCTCAAACATGTGGTTCACATCTTCCTCGTCATACTCGTAGTTCCTGCGATTAGAACAATTCTGTAAAAGGTTAAGATAATCAATGATTTTTTGCACCCTATTGGTGGCTACTTTCGTAAATCTTGCGCGTCTATTATTGTCGGCCATAGTAAGTTAAATATTTAGTCCTTTTTTTCAAATATAGTCTATATTTCGGAAATATAGTACACATATTGTAAATATTTTCAAAAAATACAGATGTTTAACATTTAAATGGGCGTTATTTGTGGTTCTCTCTTCTTCTGTTTGAACACGAATAAGCTTAAATGTATTATCTGCAACCTCTCATGCTTTATATACAGATTATACTAATTATCTTTTATCCAGAGCGATTAACAAGCTTTCCATAGTGTCCTCAACAGCATAGAACATCTTATACATCAACTCCGGCTCCTGCTTCTCAGGGATATATGCTATAACCTTCTTGTCGGCGCCGGCCATCCAGCCGGCCTCGGTGTGGGCGGATCGGCCGCAGGGGAGTACCAGAACGCAGACATCGGCCCAGCGCATGGCGTCAAAGTCGCGCTGGAATCCGTATCGGGCCCATTCGTGGTCCAGGTGGCTTATGTAGTCCTGGGTAGTCCAATTCTCCCAGTTGGGATCTACGTCTTTCCAGAAGAATCCGCCTTTGCCGTCGGGCGGGTTGCGGAAATCAAATACTTGGTGACCCTGCTCGCGGAGCTTGTTTATCACTTGGGGCTGGTAGGGGTTTTTCCAG
The DNA here is from genome assembly GCA_902760965.1 of uncultured Bacteroidales bacterium. GTDB lineage: Bacteria > Bacteroidota > Bacteroidia > Bacteroidales > Bacteroidaceae > Colenecus. The sequence goes on from CACWIN010000002.1 coordinate 12,544, forward strand.
CTGGAGGCTACGTAGATTTTTGCCATGTTGGTTTGAGGCTTGAATTATTTATATACAAATATATGCATTGTTGCTGAAAATTGACGCATTAGTGACGCAAAGAGGTCGTTTCGTTTTGCGTCACTTTTCGCTTATCGGCCCATATTGGGCTACGTATGGTTGACGACTTTTCTTCAATTAGTGTTATCTTTGTGCTATCTGATACCTGAGGGTGTTCCGCTGGGCGTTGGGTGTCGGGTTGGGATACCCTTTTGTGTTTGATATCATGTTTAACCTAATTATACTTTTTTGTTATGACTAAAAAGAAAAAAACTGTGGCTGATGAGGTTGTTGATAATCCTAACAACCTTCCTTCTGCTTTATTTGACGATGCTAAAATTGATATAAAGTCTCTTATTCGTGTTATTCGTGGGCAGCAGGTGATGCTGGATCGGGATTTGGCCAGATTATATCAAACAGATACCGGTCAATTGAACAGACAGGTTAAAAGAAATCTTGACAGGTTTCCTTTAGATTTTATGTTTCAATTAACAGGTGAAGAATTGGAAATCTTGAAATGCCAAAATGGCATCTCAAGTTGGGGTGGAGACAGATACCTTCCTTTTGCATTCACTCGCAATGGAATTGCAATGCTGAGTAGTGTACTAAGATCAAAAACTGCTATTGAAGTCAACAAACGTATCATGCGCGCGTTCACAGCAATTCCGGACCTGGTGAACAACAACATCCTGATGATGCAGCGAATACTGAACATAGAACAGCATCAGACTGAAACGGATGAAAAGGTAAACCGCATTTTAGTTACAATTGAGGAACGGACGCCTAAACAACTGCCGGAACAGGTTTTTGGAACGGGTTGCGTTTGGGATGCTTGGACATATGTATCGGATATGGTTAGATCCGCAAAAGAAAGAATCATACTGATTGACAACTTTGTTGATGACCGTGTGTTATCACTACTGGATAAGAGGAACGATAACGTTGAAGCAACCATTTATACTCGATATAATGAATCTTTCCTGACAGACCTTAAGAAACACAATGCCCAATATCGAGATATCAGATTCATACAATTGTCCCAACGTAATCATGACCGTTTTCTCATCATTGACGAGACTGTCTATTTCCTTGGCGCCAGTGTAAAAGATATGGGGGTGGGATTATGCGCTATTGCTCAAATGCATACTTCGCCAGAGTTGATATTGCAATTATTGAAATGATACTTTTTTGTGACGCAAAGGGGACGGTTCCGTTTGGCTCGTTTTTAACAAATGAGCCAAACGGAACCGTCCCCTTTGGCCTTAGAACTGCAGTTCTCCACCAAGAATGTTGTAATAGTCAGGATCACCGCTGGTGGGGAAAAGCACGGGCTTTTGTGTCTGCATCTCAAACACCTTGGTTGCGGGCTTAACGTATTGCTTTCTCATAATCATTGTCTTCATATCCTTGGTAGTTCTGAGAGTTTACTTAATCATTATTGTCTGACCATTGTGAATGTAAATGCCTTCAACAGTAGGCTCCTCCTCCAATTTGCGGCCAAACATGTCATACCACACATCCGGTTGTTCTGCTTGAGCCGGGTAGGGGATAAGCAGCACATCGGTAGTGCCCTCATTGAATTCCGGCAGTCCGATGGAGCGCAACGCAGCATGCTGGGCCGATGAAGGCAGCGCCAGCCAGGCCTTGTGTGCTCCGCTTGTGAACGCTCCACCATCCTGTGCTCCCCAGTACCAACCTATGTTCTGACCGCTTGTATTGTAAGAAAGCTTGTAGAACAGGTCACCGCCAGTGGTAGTTGTTGCAACATCGCTTCCGTGCAGCAGATTATCCTGGCTTATTGCTGCAGCTTTAGGTGTGGTCAGCGTCAAGCCAATGGTCTGCGGAGCATCTGTGGGTGTTACCTGCAGCATCACTGCTGTTCCGGCTGGAACAACATCTGTAGCTGCATCATAAAGGTCACCGTCAGCAATGGTCTGGTAGGTGAGAGCTTGACCATCAGCCTTTGCCGTAACAATACGGGCTTTCATGCCGGCAGGAAGAGTGGCGTCGTGTTCGCTGTCAAAATAGGTGCCGTAGCCTTCCTTAGCAAAGACGATGCCTGGATAGAGCGTACGGGTATTGTATTTATTATTGCTAAATAAGTCCATTAGACTGGGATCTATGGTTATGGTACCGCAGGTTCCATAAGAACCGCTCAAGCCTATGATGTTGACATTATCTGAATTTGTTTTCCTTGTGGCAATGACGCGTGTCACCCCGCCGGTAATGGTAATGTTACCGCAGGAATGTTGAATACCCGTACTACGACCGCAGCCGATGGCTGTAGCATAAGAATCACCTGTGGCGGATACAGTGCCGCCTTTAATAACAATATTGCCGCAAGAGGCTTTTTCCCCACATCCAATACCTGCAGCATATGATCCTCCTATGGCAGTGATTGTACCTCCCGCTATGACGATGTCGCCGCAAGAGGCAGATTCTCCACTGCCAATACCTGCTGCATTTTTTCCACCTTCGGCAGTGATGGAACCTCCTGTTATGATGATGTTGCCGCAGTTTCCATTTCTTCCGCTACCGATGCCTGCGGCATAAGAATGTCCCGAAACTGTGAGCTTACCGTCGCCTTGGATGGTGAGCGTATGGTCTGCAGGTACGAAAATGCCAACTGAATAATTCCCTCCCATTACGGTATTGTCGCCACTGAGAATTATGGTGGCGTCGCCAAGACAGGTGATGCCTGCCCACTTGGTACTTCCATCTGCCCCTTTTCTGGGAATGTTTACGCCGAAAAGCGTTACTGTTGCACCGTCGGCAATGGTGACACGAGTTTTGCTCCCACCCGTGCCGGTGAGCGTGTAGGTGTCAGGAAGTGTGACTTCTTGCGTTTCATCTGTAAGCGTCACGACTGTGTTATGTTTCCACTGAGCATGGAGTGTTATGGTACCGAGGTTAATAACGTTCTGCCCGTCGGCATATCTGGTTCCGCTGCCGTCAGTAGCTGTGTTCCATCCGTCAAATACGTACTCCTCGCGGGTAAATGTACAAGCGGTCAGGGCTTGCGGTATGTTCGATGCAAAATCCTGCGCGTATATTGTTCCCTCGCCGCCATTGGCATTGAAACTTACGGTGTAGATGTCGTTGGTCTCAGACGGGATGTAGGTAAATGGACTAGTGGTGATACTACCCGTCTCCATACCGCCAATGGTCACCGTTCCAGCATTACTCATGCCCGCCCCTGCACCGATGCTGTATGGGGCATTTTTGCCTGCTGTGGCGATAATGCTGGTGACGCCGTTTGTAATGGTTATGTTGCCGCACGTCCTTTTTTCGTAGCTGCCGCTACCAATGCCCGCAGAACCATTGCCGCCCGTGGCGATGATGGTGCCTCCATTGATGACAATATGGCCGCAAGCACTGTAAGCTGCACCGATGCCTGGTGCAGAACCGTTACTGCTGGCATAGAGAGTGCCACTGCCTTGGATTGTGAGTGTTTTGTTCTGGGGAACCGTAATGCCTGAGAAATTATGATTACCACCCTTTACGGTGTTCATCGTTCCATCAGCCAGGACGATAGTGGCGTCGCCCTCACCAGTGATGCCAGCCCACATGTGATGCCAGTCGTTTGTAATGTCGGTGATGGTCACGCCACTGAGTGTCACTGTCGCCCCGTCCTTGATGATTACGTGCGTGTTGGCACCGCCGGTGCCGGTGAGTATGTGACCGTCGTAGAGTAGAATGTCGCCCGTTTCAGGGGTGATGGTTACAATTGGGGTGAACTTCCAGTGTGCCGTGTAAATCTTGTCACCCGTTGAACCATGTGAAATAGTGACGTTTTCTTTGGTGGGAGTTGCCTGTTCTTTCCATGTCCATCCGTCGAAAATAAAACCAATTCGCGTTGGTTCATCCAGTGTGATGGCATCGCTTTCTATGGTATAGGTGGCGGGATTGGTTCCGGCGTTCGTACCGCCGTCCAAATTATAGGTGATGCTGTAGTTGTGCGGAGTCCACTGCGCATAAAGCGTTGGAGCTTCCAGTGTAGAAACAATAGTTCCGTCGTTATATGCGTTGCCACTTCCGTCAGGTATGGTGTTCCATCCTGCAAAGTCATATCCCAGACGGGTGAAAGTGCTGATATCCAGTGCTATATCCTTGTTCCAATGAAGTTCTTGGGGTTCCATTGTGCCATTGCCGCCATTTGCATCAAAACTGACAGTATAGTTGTTAGGATGCCACTGAGCATAGAGCGTCATATCGCTGGTCACAGTGACGGTCTGTTCGTCACTATAGCTGGTGCCGCTACCGTCAGCTGTGGTGTTCCATCTAAGAAAGGTATAGTCTTTATGACTGAATGCGCAAGCTGCCAGCGGCTGTGTTGCAGCAGTTGAGAAGAAAGCTTCGTCAACCATCGTACCTGTTGCACCGGCGTTATTCTTATTGAAATGGACGTAGCTAATGGTTGTTTGGGAATTATAGACGAAGGATTTTACCCTGACGCTATCAACTACAGCACCGCCGATTGTAATAGTGCCGCATGTGCCTTTATAGTTTGAGCCGATGCAGGATGGTGCATATGTGGTTTCAGATGTTACGGTACCGCCAGTGATGGTGATGTAATTGCATGTGCCCTCGGTAACGCTGCCGAGGCCAGGTCCATTTTTACTTTTGGCAGTGACGGTGCCGCCAGTGATAGTGATGCCTGCACAGGTGCTTTGGGTACTTCCAATGCCAGATCCTTGACCCCAACTCTCTGCATAGACATTGCCTCCCGTAATGGTAATGGTGCCGCAAGAAGATAGATGGGATCCGCCAATAGCTGGAGCTGTAAAACTATAGGCCTCGATGTTACCGTCCTCGATAAGAATATTTCCGCATTTGGGAGGGTAGTTGGGATTATATAATGCGCTACCAATGCCAGCAGCCCAGCAATTGCCGCCCGATTGCGCTCTAAGCGAGCCACTACCCCGGATGGTGAGCGTGGTACCAGGAGGACCAACCAGAATGCCAGGAAAATCGGAATTGCCGCTCCATACGGTGTTCTCCGTCCCTGGGGCCAGGACGATGGTGGCATCTCCTAAGCAGCTGATGCCCGCCCACATGTGTTCTTTGTCATCGGGAAGGGCGGTGATATTTACACCGCTCAGTGTCACCGTAGCACCGGGGACAATCGAAACGCGGGTTTTAGCTCCGCCCGTGCCAGTAAGTGTGGTACCGTTGCCGAGCGTGACAGTGCCTGTTTCCGGAGTAAGGGTCACCGTGCCTGACTGTGGTGCTGCTACGGTCACAGTAAAGGGCCCCATGGCGTTAGATTCGGATAAATCTTTGTTAAAGACTTGGAATGCCACCAAGTAGTTGCCTGCATCGATGGGAATGTATGATTCAAATCCGTGTTTGCCAGGAATGCCTTGTAACTCGCCGTCTTTTCTTGAAATGTAGGTATTTAACACATATGTATCTAAAGGTTGGGTGAGATCTGTTTCTGTATAAACATAGACAAGTACGTCGATAGAGAAATCCTGATTGCCGGGGTCATACGCCCATCCTTCTACATGTATGTAGCCTGGGCCTCCCTTGCACATATCGACGTCCATCACCGGCTTGCTGCCAGCCCACGCCGTAGCAGCCGTCATAACCAGCACCGCCAGCATCGCTGCTGCCCGCCTGAGCATTGAACCTAGGTTACCGCACACTGTATTGTTAATGGAACGCTTTGAACTATACATAATTAAGGACCATTTTTTAATTGCGCGAAGATAATGCTTTTTTCCAAATTAGTTGCTTATTTTTGCAGTACCAATCAACCAATTAGCTTATGAATAGTTTGTGTGTTAAGCATCTGTTTGTGGCAGCATTGTGCCTGTGTTGCTTTATGCCGTTGTTTAGCCAGTCAAATGCGGTATATCTTAAGGACGGGAACATGATAACTGGTTTTATTTTGGATATGGATTCCTTGGGTCAGGTAAGGATTCAGACAACCGATGGCAGCATGCTGTCAATTCCAATGAATGATGTTGAGAATATAAACTGGTCTTATGTGAATAAGGTAAAACATGGGCCTATATACCGATATGGCGATATGTTTCGTTGGGAACGCAACAACTTGGAACTGTCAGACAAGGATTATGACCGGTTCTTTGATGATGAGCTGTATCACAACTATGTGGTTGGCCGAAACCAGTTTAATATTGGCGGCGCCTGTTGGGTGGCTGGCTTGACCTGCACACTGTTGGCTGCCTTGACACTTGATCCGTTTACTCTTTGTCAAGACGACGCCTTTTACGCATATCTGGGCAGTGCCGGCATTTTTATCTGCCTGGGCCATATTTATACCCAAAAAGGCAAGTCGCGGCTTGATTTGGTTGGGCGGGCTTTCAACGAGAAAACTTTTGGCGCTACCCTAAGTCTTACTTTTTGAGACCAAAACGCGCCATTGGGGACGGCGCGCCATTGGGGACGGTTCCGTTTGGCTCGTTTTTAACAAATGAGCCAAACGGAACCGTCCCCAATGGCATCATCCGATGGTGAGTTCGGAGTTGAAGCCGTTGAGCTCAATCTGGTAGGGGGCATCGGGAGTGACGGTTACGGAGTCAGCGGTGATGAGGCGGGTGTTGAGGCCCCGGCAGCGGGTGCGGATGTCCACGCCTGCGGGTATGATAAGGTGTGATACTGATCCGGTCTGATTCACGGAGATGTCGCCGTCAAGGGTGTTGCAGGTGATCTGCATGTCCTGGCTTCCAGTTATGTCAACCGTGCCGTGTACATCATCAATTGTCAGTTCACGGGCGTTGGTGTCAAGTTCAATCATCTGGGCGGTTATCTGACGGACGGTCATATTGCCGGTCTTGGCCGCCACCTCTATTGATTTGATATACTTTTGGGGTAGGAGCACCTCAAGTGAGAGTGATTTGCTGCACAGTGTCTTGGCAAGGCTGGTGCGGATATCCACGTCAAATGAGCGGCCGCTGTCATCGGCCTTTACCTTGAAGAGTTTGTCAAGGTCCTTTATTTCACGTGAGCCGGCGTAAAGCTGCAGTTTCTCGCCGTCATATGCACGTATGGTAAGGTCCGCGCTGGTGTACAGGTTCATGTCAAACTTGCAGAGGCGGTCTATGTCATACTCAACGTGACTCTCGTATAGGAAACGCTTGTCGGCCACGGCTTTCTCCTGCGCCATAAGCTCATCGAGAGTGATTGAAAAGAGGTTGGAGAGCGCTACAATATTGTAGATGTCAGGCAGACCGTCGCCGCTTTCCCATTTGGTGATGGCCTGACGTGATACGTTGATCTTCTCGCCCAGCTGCTCCTGTGAGAGCCCGGCGTTCTTTCTTAATGTGCGGATTTTTTCTGATAGTTTCATAATCTTGGTTTTTGCTGCAAAATTACCTCCCGCCAGTATGCTGTACAAGCATCACTGCTTTACATGCTCCATTTAAAATGCTACTCTTAGTGGCAAAAGTACAAACAATTGGAATGCTACGCAAAATAGCAAAAACAAATCCGTTTGTAAACTTTGCTTTCTTGTGCAGAACTGCGTGCCGCCATACTTTTGCGGCAAAAATTTTAGAACAATGAAAAAGCAAATCACATTAATTGCGCTGTCAATAATGAGCACAGCAATTCAGGCGCAGATCATTCGCGGAACAATCAGGGATGCCGTTACAACCCAACCCATTCCTTTTGCCACAGTCCTGTTAACAGGTGAGGATAAGGGTTGTGCGGCCGATGCAAACGGTCAGTTCATAATTGACAATGCCGCCTTGGGCCGACACACGGTTCAGGTAAGCAGCCTGGGTTATGAATCGGCCATATTTAAGGAGGTTACGGTTGTGAGCGCCCGCGAGACGGTGCTGGATGTTGAACTCAGGGAATCATCAGAGATGCTGGCTGCGGTGGATATCCGTCCCGTTATATATAAGGAGGCTACGATAAACAGGATGGTGGCTGTCGGAGGCCGTATGTTCTCGGTCGATGAGGCGGCCCGATATGCGGGTGGTTTTGATGACCCGGCACGTCTGGCCACCTCTTTTGCCGGTGTGGCATCGGGCGGAAGCAACAACGGAATCTCCATTCACGGCAACGCTCCTCATCTACTGTTGTGGCGTCTGGAGGATGTGGAGATTCCCAATCCCAACCATTATGCCGATATCTCCGTGCTGGGTGGCGGAATATTCTCATCGCTGAGCGCGCAGGTGATTGGCAATTCTGATTTCCTGTCATCGGCCTTTCCGGCAGAGTACAGCAATGCCGTATCGGGCGTGTTTGACATGAAGATGAGAACTGGTAATGCCAGCAGCCGTGAACACACGTTCCAGGTGGGAGTAGGGGGCATTGACCTGGCATCCGAAGGTCCTATAGGAGGTGGTGGGGCATCGTACATTGTCAACTACCGATACTCCATGACCGGGCTGATTGACCAGCTGGGGCTGATCGACATGCAGGACCAGAACCTGCATTATCAGGACCTTAATTTCAAGGTCAGCGTGCCTGTGACGGAACGTGCAAACGTGGCTTTATGGGGCACCGGATTCATTGACCGGTTTGACTCTTATACACCTGTTGACCAGCGCAAATACCGCAAGGATTTTATGCAGTCTTACTCCAATCAGCTTATGGGGGCAGTGGGGCTCTCTTACACTCAAGGACTCACCAGCGGGCAGATCAAATCAGTGATTGCGGTGACTGCGTTTGGTGACAGCAACGGTGAGGATTGGCTGGATGAGCAGGATCAGGCCAGTCCTCATATGGTCCTGACGCATGATTACACCAATCTGATAGCCAAGACCACTTACACCCGCAAGTGGAACCCTGAGGTGACAACACAGCTTGGGGCGCAATATACTCACATGTTTTACGATATGAATATGACTATGGCGCAGTCAATGGGAGCCAGTGTTATGCCTGTATATGACGGTCATGGCAACAGCGGCCTGATGATGGCGTTCGTGTCAAACTCCTGGCGGCCGTCAAGGGACTGGACGGTAAATCTGGGGCTGAACGGGCAGTACATGAGTCTGAACGGTGCCGGAACGGTTGAACCGCGCGTGGGCCTTACTTGGAACCCTTCTGAATCCATGAGCCTAAGCCTTGGATACGGATTGCACTCCAGGGCCGAAAAGACCGATGTTTATTTTGTGAATACCGGGGGCGGATATGTAAACAAGGGGTTAGGGTTCACCAAGGCGCATCACTTTATGCTCTCCTGGAACTGGAATATGTCTGAGAACCTGCATCTCAGGGTTGAGCCGTATTTCCAGTATCTGTATGATGTTCCGGTTGAGGAAGGCACATCCTACAGCGTCCTTAACCGCACGGAGTTCTTCCTTGATAAGACACTTGTAAACAAAGGGCTTGGCCGGAACTATGGCATTGACGTTACACTTGAACGCTATTTGGATAAGGGTTGGTACGGTATGATTAGTTCATCTTTGTTCCAATCCCGATATTGTGGCGGCGACGGCGTCTGGCACAGCACCCGCTATGACCGCGGGTTTATCATCAACGGGCTCATCGGCAAGGAGTGGTCTTTTGACGGCGGCCGGAAAGTGTTGTCGCTGAACCTCAAGGCAACATATCAAGGGGGCGACAGGACATCGGCCGTGGATATTGACGCAACTCTGGCCGATCCCTCTCATACAGTCCAATATGTTGATTCTGACGCATACTGCAACCAGTACGACCCCATGTTTATCCTTCACTACACGGCATCGTACCGCATAAACAGGCCGCACTGCTCACATGAGTGGTCCATAAAGCATGTCAATGCTACCGGCACCCTGAGCTATTACGGCCATGAGTTCAACGAACTTACCGGTCAGATTGAACCTGGTGCCTTCACATTCTCCCTGCCCAACCTCGCCTATAAGATATACTTTTGAGCCATTGGGGACGGTTCCGGTCGGGCCAAAGGGGACGGTTCCGTTTGGCACTGCCACTAAGGACCCAAATAGCACAAAAAGTATTATTCTTAATTAGGGTTCTATTCTTAATGCCAAACGGAACCGTCCCCTTTGGCCCGACCGGAACCGTCCCCAATGGATTTTTTTTCTTATCTTTGAGGCAGATTATAAGAACCAATTATGAGAAAACTGTTTTTGCTTGCAGCGTTTGCTGTTTCATTCCTTTGCCAGATTAGTGCACAGTCTGATGTTTATGAGATCAAGTCTCCCGATAAGAAGATCAGTTTCAGTTTTACCCGAGGCGTTGGATCTGAGCTTAGATATAGGATTACTGTAGATGGAAAGGCTGTTGTTGACTGGTCCAGGATGGGTTATACGCATAGCGCTGATAATGTGTTTGATATTTCTTCGGTCTTGCCTTTGCAGGACAAGCCGTCTAAGGTCAATGAGGTGTGGAAACCTTTGTGGGGAAAACGCTCGGTAGTTAAGAATGTGTATAACTCACAGTCATTCCAGTTGGCTGGTGCATCGGTACAAACAGGTTTGTTCCATCTTGATGTACGCGTGTATGATGACGGTGTGGCGTTCAGGATGAGGCCGCAGAGAATGACACAGAATGATGGCTCCAATCTTTATGAGCATACAGAGTTCAATTTTGCCGATGATTATACAGCCTGGTACTATAACGGCGAGCGTCACAATATTGGTCCGGAAAAGTTGTCAGATGCTAACGGTGAACGTCTTCCGGTCATGACCATAAAGGCTGCCGATGATCTGTACATGGCCCTTCATGAGGCAGATTTGAGTGCCGAAGGATGGCCTATGAGACTGCGTTCGGAGAGCGGTTCAACCACAATGAGCATTATTCCTGAAAAGAGTGTTCTGCCGCCTGCAGTTGATGATGAATTCACAGGTGCATGGCGTGTCCTGATGATAGGCAAGACCCCCGGTGATCTGGTGGATTCACACCTGATAGAACTGCTTAATCCGGAGCCAAAAGAGGATTTCAGCTGGGTCAAGCCCGGCGTGTACCTTTGGGACTGGCGCATTGACGGCGCAGTCTGGGATGGTTACCACTACGGCATGAACTACGATTCATGGACCCGCATGATTGATTTTGCATCGGAGCAGGGTTTCCAAGGTCTGGTGCTCGATGCCAACTGGTACGGCCCCGAGTTTGAGAAGGATTCGGACCCCACCAAGGGTGACAAGGCGCGCGATGTTCAGCGTATCATTAAATACGGAAAGGACAAGGGTGTGGGCGTATGGCTCTATCTGAATGATGTGGCCGGTACTAACTATCCCATTGAGGAGACTCTGGCCCAGTATGAGGAGTGGGGTGCAAGCGGCGTAAAGTATGGCTTTATGAACGGTAATCCGCAGGAGAAGAACCGCAAGACCCAGGAGATTACGGCTCTGTGCGCCAAGCATCACCTTATGGTTGATTATCACGACTATCCGGTGCATCCGTTCGGTCAGATGCGCACATATCCCAACGCTGTTACGCGCGAGTACTGCAAGGCACAGTTGGACGGCCGCCAGATATTCCAGCCCAAGACTTTTGTGACATCGGCCTTTGTAAATATGGTGGCAGGCCCCATAGACCAGAACAACGGATTCCTGGAACTGCATCAGGGCCGAACCACCCGCAAGGACAACAACCAGGAGGTGCCCACAACGGTAACAGGTGAGATTGCACGTACCATGATTACCTGGTCGGGCGCAACGGTTATCCCCGATATCCCCGAGTATTATAAAAAGTATCCGTCGTTGCTGGAGTTCCTGAGCGCCGAGAAACAGCCTTGGCAGGAGAGCATAACTCTGGCCGGTGAGATAGGTGAGTACATAGTGATGGCCCGTCAGAACAAGGACGGCGACTGGCTTATCGGCGCCGCAACGAATGAGGACGCGCGCACCCTGAGCGTTCCGTTGGGTTTCTTAGGTAAGGGCAAATTTACCGCTACGGTAACTACCGATGCAGAGGATACACACTATCGCACCAACCGCGAGACCCTAAAGACTGAAGCTCCGCAGAAAGTCAACAAAAAAACAGTATTGGAACTGAACATTGCTCCCGGCGGCGGCGCCTGCGTTCTGATCAAAAAATGACCCATTAGGGACTGTCTCCAATGAAAAGATTTCAAAAGGAGTAGGGTATGTTCGCCACGATACCTATATAAAAAGGTAAGTTGGATACTTCAGAAATACTCCAATCAATTCATTAACATCTTTTAACTATTAAGCACGTGTAATAATTTGGTGAATTAAGTGCGTTTTATCCTGATTAGCATATATTTGCAAAAAGGACTATTATAAAAAGGGTTTATACTTATTAACCCTATTGTTTTATTGCCTTTATAGTAACACTATTATTAACCTTATTTTCTGATTTAATTTTTAAAGCATTAATCCCCTCTTTTATGAGCAAGAAGATAAAATTGTTCATCATGTATGTCATGATGATTATGACTGGCAATTGCTTTGCAAAGCCTATAAGTCCCTATTTTACGTTTTCAGTTGACACTGTAAACGTGGGCGGTCCGGTTAATGCTCCGATAATGTTTTACGGTGCATCCGGATTATGCGCTTTTCAGATGTCAATTGTTCTGCCTCAGGGCATTTCTCCTGCCGATGGTACCGATGGCGTCACAATCGTGACTCCCGGTGAGTTGTGTGCCGATCACGAATACAGTTACAACTATAAGGACGGAGTTATGGACATTGCATGTCTGTCGATGACCAATTCAGCGTTTAATGATCTGGTAGGAGTGGCATTTTATGTTGCACTGCAGGTTGACAGTGTTGAAACGACTACCAGCAAGGAAATTTGGATAAAGAATGTGGAGGTGTCTACATCTGATGTCCGTGGATTCAAACTTGTAGATGAATGTCACAATTTGACACTGTTTGTTCCGGAAAATATTCCCGATGTTGATCCGGAATTCTCATTCACTGTATCTCCGTTTACGTTCAGCGGTTCTTTTGAGAGCTCAATAACAATCAACTCCAGCGTTGATTTAAGTTCAATTGCCTTCAAAGTTACGGTACCGCAGGTTCTTGCCATAAACAACCTGTTCAGTCTGTTCGGGTATCTGATTGATTCCGGATTCAGTACAGAGGTGGTTAAGACCGGTACCAATGAATATTATATAAGGATTTCGGCCCAAGAAGGTCATGTCATACCTGCCGGCACGGTTAGTATTGCCGGAATAGCTGTCCAGTATGTTCTTGGTCTTATCCCCAGTGACGTATATACGTTCTATTTGGACGATATTGCAATAACTACCTCAAGCGGCAAGGTTTATAACCCTGCGCCGTTTGAATATACTTTGGACCTGACAGGCACTCTTGTGGAATCTGCTGATCAGGATCCCGATTCCGACAACAATACCGTATCTTTCTTTACGATTGATGGCCGTGAGATTGATGCCCCGGTTAAGGGCATAATACTTATGCGTCAACCCAACGGTAAGGTAACCAAAGTGATAAACCGATAATTCAAACAACTAAAACCAATTAATATGAGAAAAGGAACTATATTGATTACGTGCCTGCTCCTGTCTAATGGAGTGGCTTTTGCGCAAGAAGGGCCTGTGTTTTCACCCAACGATGCAAAGACCGTCTTTGTACAGGACTTTGAACAGGATTGGGATTCCTGGACACAGATGATTGTTGATACGATCTCAAATGTTACCTATTACAATCGTTTAGGTAGCGGAAGCGTTAGCAATGCCAATATTTACAATGGCTCCTGGGACTGGGATATTTATGGAACAAGGGATACTCTCATCCTTATGAGGAACGGAGTTGTTGTGACAACTTTTAAATCTGATTATGATATTATGGCTAATGAATGTTATGGGATACAAAGTGACCGTAGTGTTGAACGTGATATTGCCTTTAAACAGTTTGGGGAGTTTGGCGGTGACAATGTATTCCAATATATAAGCGACAATGCCGTAGGCTCAAGCAGTTATTCAAACGGCGCGGTACCAAAATATTGCCGAAACCTGTTTGTGCGTGGACTTCCGATTGAAGCCAATTCATCATACCGTTTGACTCTTTATGTAAAGGCAAAACAATTAGGCGCAATTGAACCTGCGTTCTATGCCGACGTGATGCGCGGATATTTCAATTCCGAGAAACCGTTCTCTATGGCAAACAGCAATACAAGTTTTGAATATGAGAAAAAGGAATTTACAGGAGATTGGGAAAAGGTGACTTTCATGACCTATTATACCAATGATTCCATAGCCGACGGCTTTTTCTACAGCAACGGATACTGGTGGGGTGATGATTTATGGACATGGCGTGAGGGAGAAAATGAACATAATTTCATAAAACAGCCTGACAAGTATTTTGTGCGCCTGTCATTTGCATCGGACAGCACCATATTTGAGGTTGACAATATTACACTTACAAAATCAACCATTGGTGGTGTTGAATACTACAATGATAAACTGCGTGTTGACTTTGGCTATCAGACCAATCTGGCTCAACTTGCCATGGCTCAATATGTAGATACTCATATAGACGCAGTGGAGTTGCCTGGCGAGTATTTTGAAGTATGGGGATTTTCATCTACCGGACAATGGGAAGAAATTCCTATCCGCTCAGCCGAATATCATGGCGATGGCTATATGTATATGTTTACTAAAAGCATTCAAATGGGTGCCGAAGAATATCCTGTCTTATTGAATGAATATGAAAAGGTGCTTGTTTCTTTCCGCAACCCTGTTAATGACTATGACCTTTGTCTAAGATATAACGGCAACCTTTATCCTAATTCCGATAATGAGGAATGGGTGGCATCGGGCAAACCTGTCTTTGATTTCAGCAATGAGGAGGCCAAAATGAATCCTTATGTATTCAAAGGAGTTTATTCAATGAAGGAATTGCCTCCTGTATTGCAGGAAGCACCTTATGAGGATGGCTCATTTGGACTTGACGGCAGTACAAGAGAACTCTATTTCAAGTTCTCACGTGAGGTTATGATTGATGACCAGGGCATTGAATCGTATAACCTGGTTGCTTTGGTTGGAAGTGAGGTTTGGATTCCAAGTTGGGATCAGAACTCATCATGCCTTATTATTACCCGTCCCGACAAGTATACATCTCCGTTGGCAGGTGATTACGATATTAAACTCCTCCAGATTATTGGTATGGGAACGCCTTATGGTGACGATGTGATATTGCACTATCACTTTGGTGAATATGACCGCGTACCGGAGACTTCACTGATAGTTGCTACCGATTGGCGTAATGATGGCAATGAAAATCAGTCCGTACCTAAGGGTATTACGCTTTGGGATGGTAAGACAAATTTTGCCGGCGGACAGGGTGCTGGCAGTAATATAGGTTCCAAATCACGTCTGTATTATACGGATCCGGACCAGAGTAACGGTTGGGACTGCGGAATGTATTTCTCTTCAAGAGGTAATTCCAATGGAGGTCACTTGTTCTATGGATATGATGAGAATTATCCGCTTTCTCTGTCAAAGGGAAATTACGCTCTTAATTTTAGTGCCGCAAACTGGGATGGCTACGATGGCTGCCCGGTAACCATATATATATATCCTAAGGATCTTACAAGCAATCCGCAACTTGATCCTATTGATGAGAGCCTTAAAACCAAGATTGCAACATTCCAACCCACAATAACAGCCAAATCATCAAATGTTCAGGTCTATAGTGAGCCTTACGGTGTCTGGGATAATCAGGAGTATAGTTTTGCTTTCAATGTTCCGGCCGATGGAGACTATGTCATAGAGTGGATGGCTGCCATGGGCCCAAGTGGCAACGCAAAGAATTACGGCGGTGCCATGATGTCAAACTTTAGCATCAGCAATGGCGGAAACCTTTCTTATGTTCCGGTTTCCAATCTTAACAAGTCCGTTCAGGAGGCAGAGGCTTTGGCTGATATGATTGCTCCGTATTCACAATATCATGGTGATGATTATAACCTCTTATTGGCTTACATTCAATACTATCGCTATGATGGTTCATTTACAAGTACGTCTCCATTAGCTTGGGAAGAGGCTAAGTATTATATGGACTACATCGTATATTTGATGAATCGTCGCATTCTTGATGTTGATCAGTATAATATGAAACTGAATCAGATATCGGAAATACTTTCCATGTATAGCATTGAATACGGTGCCCTCCAGGCATATGTTACATTAAGTGGCTTGTATCAGGAGTATAGTGCCTATGAATTGTCATCAAAGACGTCTGAGGAACTTAATGTTGCAATAAATGCTCTTGATGCCTTTGCCAATGAACTTGCAAACCGTATTGCTTTGAACGAAAAGTTTAACGCTCAGATAGATAGGGGAATTGCTGTGCTTGAGGCGGGTTATGAATCACAAAATGAGGAATATGCCATGATGCAGACTGCTTTGAACAATGCAATGGCATTTGATGGACTTGGGGCAACCGATGACGAACTGATTGCCGAGACATCAACTCTCAAGAAAGCAATTGACAATTATGCGTTCAGGGAGCAGAATATTGAAGTTAAGACAAGGGGTCTCAAGGATCTTGCCGTTCTGGGCCAGTATCTGGGCGTGAGATTCCCTGACGGAATTGATTTGTATAGTCAGGTTTTAAATGCCACTGATTATGATGATACACTTGCTCTTGTGTTAAAGGCTGCAATCAAGGTTGCTGTTTATGAGTGGGCTAGTAACAATAATGAAATTGTTGATGGACTTGATGTTTCTTCATTCATGAGAAACAACTATCTGTATCAGACTCCAAAGGTTGTGGAGCGTACTGATAAACAGATGCCTGCAAACGCCAATGATTTAAGCCAGCCGGATCCTGACGGAGCCCAGATTCAGCTTGTACAGCATCAATGGAATTCCGGTGACTTGAACGGTAAACTGCCGATATGGGTGATGATACTTAATCAGGAGTTTACTGATCTTATTCCGGGATGGTCTGTAATGGCTCCCAATAGCGGTGGTAATCGTATGGTGACTGGTGACAAAACCTATCAGAATTATATTGATGGCGTTCCTGTGTTTGACGGTGAGATAGCTATGGATTGGAACAGTACGGCTTATCTCAGCACGACTGTTACGGACTTGCCTGCAGGTATCTATTCAATAGGCGTTGACCTTAATGAATATTCAGGAGGATCTAAAGGTGCTTATTTGACTGCGTTTACTGATGTTGATTCCTATTCTGTAATGACCAGTGAGAACGGAGCTCAACTGCTTGCCGTTAATGACGTTGAGGTTACTTTAGGCACAATGTATTTAGAATTTGTGTTGAACTCAGGAGATGGATGGTCAAGAGCCGATAACTTCCAGTTGCATTATCAGCCCCTTGGTGATTATGATTACGCTGCAGCTTTGGTTGAAGCGCAAGCAGAACTGGATGGACTGCTCGGGTATGTCGGACCTGATATTCCGGTTGACCCGCTCAAGGATGTCAAGGAGATGCTACGCAATTGCATAGACTCGGTTTATTTGGTACTTAGCTATGTGAATGACGACATATACCGAGGCCAGGATTATGACCGTCTGCAAGATGCATTGTTCACGGCCCTTGAATTTGAGAGTCAGGATGAATACCGTTATTACGCGCTTGCTGACACTTTGACTGCTTTCTGTTATGAAATGTATTACAGAAAGGATATGGTGGATAGTTATATTGGTATGCTTAAGACCATAGCAGGTCAATTAAAGAGAGAGATAGACTATTCATATCTTGACGTTTATATGGATTTGAGTGACCTGTATCAGGAGGCATCGGCTATTGACATTCCATCGACATCATCTGCTATATTGGATGATTACTGTCAAAGATTGTATCTGGGATATGCAACTCTTGCTGACAGCATTAAGGAACTGCCGGATACGATTCAAACCAATTTGTTCAAGATTTACTTGCCCACCAAGAAGATTGAATGTGAGACAGGTAATCGTATTGAAATACCTGTAAGCCTAAGGAACACTAAGGATGTTACGGCATTCTCATTCTCAATGGCTCTGCCTTACGGCTTTACATTGGTTGACGCTTATCTTGACAGCGATCGTATGAATGGTCATCAGTTGTCATATAATGTGACAGAGCAAGGTTATTACCTGCTCAGACTGGCTTCAATGTCTGAATCAAATCTTGCTTTCTATGGCAATGACGGAGAGATTGTAAATCTTATCATTGACGTAGATGAGCAGTTGGAGGATGGTCAGTATGGAATTTCGTTCATCAATACTGAAATTACCGTTACGCCTACCGAATATTACAGTGAGGCTTCTGATCTGGATGTATGTTACGTGAACGTTTCAACGCCGTACTTTGAACCAGGTGACGTGAATGATGACGGCGTGATAACCATTACTGATGCTGTTGGCGTGGTTTCATTCATAATCAAGTCAAATGTTGATGGACTGAACCGCCGTGCAGCCGATGCAAACCAGGATGGTATAATTGATGTGGCCGATGCAGTATGGATTGTCAACGTTGTCATAGGTAAGAACAACAATGCTCAGGTTAGAGGTTATGTTCCCGCCCAGATCAGTTCTACTCTGAACGTTGACGATGCAACCGTTGCCCCGAACATGTCAATACCTGTTCGTCTGAATGGAATGGCAAATGAGGTTACTGCAATCCAGTTTGACATGACTCTGCCCGATGGCGTAAGCGTGGATGCCATCAAGACTGACAAGAGTCACTCAATAATTACCGGCAAACAGGAAGACGGAACATATAACGTTGTATGTCTGTCACTGAGTAACAGTACGTTTGCAGGTGGTGGTGATGCAGCCCTTACACTTGAATTGACATCGGACAATACATTTGAAGGTGGCCAGGTAATTCTGGATAACGCCAAGGTTGTTACTCCTGACTGTCGTCAGAAGAGTCTATATTCTTTGAGCAGTAACATTGAGAACAATGGTGGTCAGACCTTTGTTCCTGGTGTAACTGACGATAGTGAGTATGAGCTGTATGACCTGCAGGGCCGTTCAACAAACAATACCGGCAAGGCTTACATACTTGACGGTAAGATAATGATGAAGGTTAAGTAACCCAGTACGACACTAACGGGACGGTTCTGTTTGGCTCATTTGTTAAAAACGAGCCAAACAGAACCGTCCCCTTTGGCTCCCCTCTTGGTTATTCCAACTTACCACCCATGCTGAGAACAATCTGCTGCATCTCAGCCTTGATGGCAATCTTGTCTTTGCCTTGATATTCGGTGGTGTTGTTCATTGTTACGGTCTTGCCGTCAACTGACAGGTATTTGCGGTCCTCCTCTTCAAGGTCCTCCAGATGATCACGATAGTACTGGGTTGCCAGTTCTTCGGTCTGGAAATGATACATTATCTTGGAATCGTTGCACTCGTCATTCTTGAATTTGGCCAGCCACTCCAGCTTGAAAAGTGTGTAATTCCAGGTAAGGAGCACCTCGTCGCCCTTGTCCTCGTATTTTGGGGTCTCAATGCCCATAAGAGTCATGTATGAACCCATAAGACCGCTCAGGTCGGCTCCGTTTTCCAGACGGCCGTTTCCAACGCGTGTGGGATCGGCTGTGCTGTTAAGCTCGTTGGCCGCTGCGTTGATCTGATTTGAGGATTCTATAACTGAGTTTGTATAGGCCTGAGTAGCGTTTGTTGCAGCCTGTGCGGCGGCATCGGCAGCCTTGTCAACCTCTTTCTCGACGGCTTTTTCGGCACCGCCAAGTATTTTCTCGGTGGCCTTTTCGGTAGTATTCTCCACCTTTTTCTCTACGGCTTTGCTAATACCGCGTTCGGCAGCCTGTGCGGCTCTCTCGGTAAGTCTGTTAAGTAATTGTGCACTTGCGGATGCTGAGCACAAAAATGCTACGGCAAGCAAAAGGATTGTTTTTCTCATACGTAAGGATCTATTAAAGTTTGGTGGCAAAAATACTTAATTTTCTATAATAATCAGTCAAATAGTATATTTTTGTGTCCGATATGGATTTGCGTGCAAAAAGGAGATTTTTGTGCCTGATGTGCCTTATAGCACTTTGGGAGATCAATTTGTGGGCTCAGGGCTATTTTCTGGACAACACCAGTGCCACACTTGAATATGTGCGTAAGGATGCCGGTGACGGCAAGTTCCGTTGGCGTCATAAAATAAATGTGACCGATGTTAAGGAGACCGATACCCACACTTTCTATACCACACGGTCGGTCTTTACCAAACAGAACGGAAAGCCGCTTTATCACGATGATGTCCTGGAAAAATCAATTGTTGATAAAAGCACAGGGGACGTAAGTTTTGATGTGGGCCAGGCTGCGGCATCGTATATCAAGGCGCGTATAGGAGTCAATGCTACCGGTAAGGGCGTACTGTCCAATCTGCCGGCTCAGATCCAGCCGGGCGATACCCTTGCTCCCGTTTTTGCGCAGGCCAAGGTTGGTCCGCTCACATATCAGGTATCGGTCACGGACCGGAAAGTCCTGCGCCGTGAAACCATTTCGGTCCCCGCCGGAACTTTTGAATGCATTGTGGTACAGGAACACAAGGTGGAATCGGGGCCCGGTCATCACCGCGATGTGGTTAACGTGTCGTGGTATTCAAAAGGAGTAGGGTATGTACGTCATGATACTTATATAAAAGGAATTCTGGATACTAAGGAGATACTCTATAGTATAAATGAGTAAATTCGCGTTATGTTTTTAGGCATAAGGAAATACTGTCCCTTGTGGCTGGCGGTTATTGCGGTTGCCGTGGTGTTTTGCGGCTGCAATGATACTTATAAGATGGGCTCGCCTATGTCTGTCCGTGTGACCGGTTATGAGCAGTTCGCATCGGATTACAGGATGGGATTGTTCTGCGCGTCTCCGGTCAATGCCGATAACGTTCCTTTTACCGTATCGGTCCAAGGCAGGGCTATTACCGATGAGAGCATAAACTGGGGGTATGCCCAGACCGGGAGTGTGGGCTTTATGGCGTACGGGCCTTATGACGGGTCTTATACCGGTCTTGAAAGTGTAGTTGTTGATATCCCCAACAACCAGAGTTCCCTTGAAAGAATGAACAAGGCAAACCTGCTGGTGTCCTACACATTGGGCTCCCCGCAGCAGTCATCGGTTGTTATGGAGATGGAACACGCAATGACGGCCCTTATGATCCTGCTTGACAACCGTACTGGCAGTTCAATAAATAAAGTTAAGGTCAGGGGTATGATGACCAGTGCCAATTTTGACCTTACTACCGGTAAACTTACTCCGGTTATGCCCCAAAAGGAGGTTACGCCTATGCGTTCGCCTGCCGGATATGATGTTTACGGAATGTTATACGTGCCTCAAGATGTCTCTTTGCATATTGATGTTACATTGGAATCCGGAAAGAAAATCAACATAGTCCGGAATGACTGCAGCAGCGCCCGTGGCAAAGTGCTGAATATAGGACCGGTTGTACTGACCGACAGCATTTCAAAGGAACTGGTTCTGGATCAGGACGATGTAAAGATGTCGGCATGGAATACAAACGGAATCCCTGAGTTCCCCGTACTGCCTGATCCTAAAAAAGACACCGTAAGTTACAGCTTTACAGACCAGCGATTGTACGGATTGTACAACATGTCAAATCCTGATACAATAACGTACGGTTTTGCTCATGCCGAAGGCCAGACCCAGGTCTCGTTCCGGAAAAATGAGGTTGGGCGTTCAATGCAGCTGGTTGATTTTAAGAACGGAATGGTGGAATACTGCTTTGTTTATGACTGTAAGGGTAATCCGGTCCCGGGAACGGAATATACTGTTGCATTCAATCATTTTGGTAATACCGAACAGAGCGCTTTTACCATTTATATGGAGTGCGTAAAAGTTGAGGATGGAATAGCTTGGCTTGTAAGCAGGTCGGGTACTAGGGGATTGGTGTTGGCTATATGAGGATAACTTTGGCGTTGGCTTTGACGTTGGCTATATGAGAAAGATTTTGACTTTGGCGTTGGCTTTGGCTTTGGCTGTGGGGGTTCGGGCGGAGTTTGTTCGGCCCGATGTGGCTGCGCGTATGGCCGGTGGCTTGATGGGCATGACCGGGATTCCTGAACTCCAGAATTCAAGCTCACAGCATTCAGCGTCGCGTGACGGCCAGCAGGCAACACCTGATTATTATATTTTCAACAACCCGCAGGGAGGTTGGGTAATAATTGCGGCCGATGACCGTGTGACTCCTGTGCTTGGTTACTCCGATACCGGCAGGTTCAGTGATGAAGATTTGCCCGACAACCTTTCCTGGTGGATGGAGAGCGTGGCTAAGGGCGTACAGTCTGTGCGTAATTCAAGCGGTAAAGCATCGGACCAAATCAAGGCCGAGTGGGATGCCCTGACGGCTGGTGTCATGCCTCGGTTGACTGCCAGTGAGGGCCGTTTGCTTGAGACAGCCCAATGGGACCAGATAAGCCCGTACAATCAGTACTGCCCAAAAATAAAAAGCGAATCCGAAAGGTCCGATGCCGGTTGTATTGCAACGGCACTCTCCATAATAATGCGGTACAACAAGTGGCCGGAAAGGGGTAATGGAACTACCGAAGGCTATACTACTTATACAAAAAGAGCATATATAAGCCCCAATACGCTTTCAAGTCATTATTATGATTGGGACGATATGCCCCTTACCGATGCCACCAAGCGGACAGGATGGAGTGACAGTCAGATTTCAAAAGTGGCAAGGGTCATGTATGACTGCGGTACGGCTGTCCAGATGGATTATTCAAGTGAGGGTTCATCGGCATCGAATGTAAGGATTGCTTATGCCCTGAAAAATCATTTCTCTTATTCCAAGAATGTTGTGGGTATGCAAAGGTCAGGATACACTCTTGAACAATGGTTCTCCATAATTAAGAATGAGATTGACAATGGCAGGTTGGTTTATTATACCGGAAACGGCACCAACTACGGACATGCTTTTGTGTGTGACGGTTATATGTCCAATAACAGTATGTTCCATATAAATTGGGGATGGGGAGGAAAGTTGAACGGATTCTTTAACATGGACCTTAAGATTCCCTCCAGTTATGAGTTCTCCCAAAACCAGTTTGCCGTAATAGGTGTTGCGCCCGATACATGCAATTTTGAGCTGCCGTATAAGGAGAAGATACAGACTTATGTGGCCGATAATTCATATTGTATAATTCCGGTCAAGTTTTATGATCTGACGCAAGGGAACGATTTACGTTTCAGGATAGGCTATTTTGGATTCAACTCACCGTTAAGGGTAAAAAAGGAATTTAAGGTGTGCCTTATGGACCAGTCAGGAACTGTTGTCCGTCAGGAGGGGTGGTATGGCTCCATTACATTCCCCAGGTTTGATGAATATGTAAGATTTGATACAACCCAAACAACAACGCTGCAGGTTGTCCCGGAGCTGACCGATTGCTTTAAGCTGTTTGTAAAGGACGATGACGGTGAATGGGTGCCTGTTGCCCAAAACCGTGATTATTATCCTTTGTTGGAGCATGTCAGTTGCGGTGTTACCCCCGAACCTTTGATTCTGCTGCCTGAGTCCTTCCAGGCCGGCCAAGAGATAGAACTTAAGCTGTCTTTGGGCATGGTTCCTGTCAAGTCCGTACAGTGGAAAGTGAACGGAACGGAATACAATGGCACAACGCTGGTACTTGAAAACGGAACGACTGAACTAAGGGCCGATGTGCAATACCAGGACGGAACGGAGGGTACCATTTTAAGGACAGTAAACGTTAAGTGAAAATTTTTTAGTAAATTGCGCGTCATTTGATATAAAATCACAATCCAAAATAACTAAACATCTCATTATGAAGAAATTATCCGGCATTTTTGCTGTTGCCGCCGTTGCCCTTCTGGCATCATGCGGCGGAGGAAAGTACGAATATGCTTTCCAGAATCCTAAACTTAAGGTAGACAAGCGTGTTGATAACCTTATGTCCCTGCTTACCCCCGAGGAAAAGGTGGGACTTATCATGAACAAGTCCGTATCAGTGGACCGTCTTGGCATACCTTCATACAACTGGTGGTCAGAGGCTTGCCACGGCGTACGTCAGGGTGGCTACACCGTATTCCCTCAGCCTATAGGTATGGGTGCATCATTTAACGAGCAGTTGGTTTATGATGTATTCAGTGCTGTGTCCGATGAGGCCCGCGCAAATTGGAACCGCTCAAATCATGACATCTTCAATGTTCAGATGGGTGCCAACTACGTTCCCGGCAATCCTGAGCTTACATTCTGGTGCCCCAATGTAAATATCTTCCGTGATCCCCGTTGGGGCCGCGGTCAGGAGGCTTATGGTGAGGATCCTTATCACATGAGCGTTCTGGGCGTTGCCAACGTAAAGGGTATGCAGGGTGATGATGACAAATATTACAAGACTCATGCCTGCGCAAAGCACTATGCAGTACACAGCGGTCCTGAGAGCCAGCGTCACCGCTATGATGCAGTGGTTTCAATGCGTGACCTTTGGGAGACCTACCTGCCGGCTTTCAAGGCTCTGGTTCAGGAAGGTAACGTTCAGGAGGTTATGTGCGCATACAACCGTTATGAGGGTGAGCCCTGCTGCGCCAGTGACCGTCTGCTTACCAATATCCTTCGTGAAAAGTGGGGATATGAGGCAATTGTTCTGACTGACTGCGATGCCATTAACAACTTCTACAACAAGAACCAGCACGGTACTCATCCCGATGCCGAGAGTGCATCGGTCGATGCAGTCCTGTCAGGTACAGACCTGGAGTGCGGTAAGGCATTCATGTCACTTACCAAGGGTCTTGAGGACGGTAAAATTAACGAGGCCGACATTGACGTAGCTCTGCGCCGCGTGCTCAAGGGCCGTTTTGAACTGGGTATGTTTGATCCCGCCGAGATGCTGCCTTGGGCAAACTTTGGTGAGGACGTTATAAGCAGTGAAAAGAATGACCAGCTTGCAGTTGAGGCTGCACGTCAGTCAATGGTACTGCTCAAGAACAACGGCGTTCTTCCTCTCAACAAGAACATCAAGAAGCTTGCTGTTGTAGGTCCTAATGCCGATGACAAGAGCATGATGAACGGTGAGTACGGCGGCAGCCCCACCCAGGAGCACACCCGTTCTCTGCTGGATGGTATCAAGAAGTTCTTCCCCAACACCGAGATTGTTTATGACCGTGCCTGCGAAATCCGCAACGAGTACTACACCACATACTACACTCAGGACATTAACGGTGGCCAGGGTCTTAAGGGTGAGTTCTGGAAGAACACCGAGTTCAAGGGCGCTCCTGCCGTAACAGGCAACTATAAGGAGGTTAACTTCAGCAACTTTGGTGCTTACAACTTTGTAGAGGGTCTGGATCAGACCGACAATATCTCTGCACGTCTTACCGGTAAGCTGGTTGCTCCGTTCACCGGTGACATGAGCTATAACATCAGCTCAGACAACGGTTACAAACTCTATGTAAACGGACGTCTGGTCGAGGAGGCTAAGGGCGGCCAGGGTGGCCGTGGCGGTTTTGGCGGATTCGGCGGTTTTGGCGGTTTTGGTGGCCGCGGCGGAATGCAGCAGATGAAGTCATTCAAGGTTGTTAAGGGTCAGAGCTATGACATTAAGGTTGAGTATACACACGCAACCGGTCAGTTTGCCCGTCTTAACGCACAGTTCTGCGTTCAGAAGATTGCCGAATTTGAGGATCTTGGCAAGAGCCTTGTAGCCCAGAATGTTGATGCAATTATTATAATAGGTGGTATCACTCCTTCAATGGAGGGTGAGGGCGGCGACAAGCCAGATATTGAGATTCCTGCAGTTCAGCAGCGTCTTATCCGTGCTATGCACGCTACCGGCAAGCCCGTTATCTTTGTTGACTGCGCAGGTTCTTGCATGGGATTCGGCTCACTTGAGGATCAGTTTGATGCTCTTATCCAGGCTTGGTATCCCGGTCAGGGCGGTGCCCAGGCACTTGCCGAGATCCTGAACGGTGACTGCAACCCCAGCGCAAAGCTGCCTGTTACATTCTACAAGTCAACCGATCAGCTTCCTGAGTTTACTGACTATTCAATGGAGAACCGCACCTACCGTTACTTTAAGGGCGAGCCTCTCTATCCGTTCGGATATGGTCTGAGCTACACCACTTATAAGTATGGTGAGGCATCCATCTCAAAGAAGTCAATGAAAAAGAACGGCAGCGTAACCATCACCATTCCTGTTACCAACACAGGCAAGCGTGAGGGTACTGAGATTGTTCAGGTTTACGTTAAGAGCCTTGACAACCCCAATGCTCCTATCAAGGGTCTGCAGGGATTCCAGCGCGTAACTCTTAAGGCTGGTGAGACTGGCAATGCCGTTATCACTCTGACTGGCAAGTCGTTCCAGTACTATGATGAGAAGATTGATGAGGTATCGACCTTTAGTGGCAAGTACAAGATCCTGTACGGCTCATCATCGGACGACAAGGACCTTCAGTCAATTGACTTTGAAGTCCTGTAAAGTTTTCGGGAATCCAATTCCCGAAAACGCTGTTAGCTATTAGCTGTTAGCTGTTGGCTTTACGCACCGGATGGAAGCCAACAGCCAATAGCCAACAGCCAAAGTTACTTAAAGTAGTATTGACCTTTGCCTAAGGAGGATTTGCCAAAGTTTATGGCGTTCTTGGGGCATCGGTGGTAGCAGCTCATGCAATTGGTGCAATGACCGTTCCATTTGGGGCGGTCATTCTCTATTGTGATGTTCTGCAGGGGGCAGTTCTTGGCGCAGAGACCGCAGCCGATGCAGGCGTCCGATACGGTGAACTTGCGGTCGGTTATTAGCAGGCCGTAGAATAGGGGTCTTAGGATATTTGATTTTAGGAACGATGAACCGCCCTTGAGTTTATCATAATTGCCGATGGCACGCTGCTGGATAAGCTTGACGGTATCTTCCAATTGAGTTTTTGTTGCGTTGATTTTACGCTGGGCGTTCTCAGGGGTGTCCAGTTTAAAGCCGGGCAGGTTGATGTAGGTCTCGGGCATTTGGAATGAGAAGAAGGCGTCAAGCGTGAGGCCTTGCTTGCTCAGGTCTTTTTTAAGGTGCTTTATTGTGAGGCCGGTCTCATCACCGCAGGTGCAGGCTGCGAATATGTATCTCGGACGGCCTGTGATTTTTGCCTTGCGCAGGAACTCCGATACCAGCTTGGGTACTGACCAGGAGTAGACGGGAAATACTATACCTAGAATTTCTTCGGGGCCGAAATCCAACACTGTTCCTTGACGTGCTGCCTCGGGAATGAAAACCATATTTTCATCCTTTAATTCGCGTGACAGTGTGTCGGCTACAAAACGGCTGTTGCCGCATCCGGAGTACCAGAGTATCATATCAAATCAAATCACGAAATCCATTTTTATATCATTCTCATCGGTAGGGACCGATGGCAGTTTCTGGCAGTCAAAGCATACTCCTGCCTTGATGGCGTTGGGCAGTTGGGGCAGCAGGCGGTCATAGAATCCGCGGCCTCGGCCCATGCGGTTGCCTTGGGCATCGAATGCTCGGCCGGGAACCAGAATTAGCGTGATGGGACTCAAGTCCGATACCTGTTCACCGTCAGGTTCGGGAATTCCGAACTGTTCTCCCGGCTTAAGCGTGCCCTTATAGCGCTTTACAATCAGGTCATCACCCTGTATGGATGGCAGGTAGAAACGCTTGCCAACGGTGGTCCATTTCTCAATGAATGCGGGTGTCTGCACCTCATCATCCATAGACCAGTATGCCAGTATATCTGTTGCTTTACGGAATGCATCGTTCTGTTCAAGACGCTCCCAAACGGCGGCGGACTGTTCGGCTTTTTGCTTAGGAGTCATTACTGAAATGAGGCGTTTTATGCGCTGTCGGGCCATTTTTTTGTCATCATGCATGGCTTGCATACTGAACTCGCAGCCGCAGTAGCGCTGGTTGTAAAAATCCTGTTCGCGGATTATCTCTGAGCGGCGCTCCTGCAGGCCCCCTTGGCGCCAGTTCTTATCCCAGAAGGTAAGCCCCGGGAACTGTGCTGCGGCCCACTGGCCTGCCTCAACAATCTGGTCGTGACGTTTCCATCGGCTTGAATCAAGGGTCGATGTAAAGGTCTTGAATCCGTGTTCCGATGCATAGCGGGCGGCACTCAAAAGACGCATCCTGAAGCACTCCAGGCATCGGGCTCCGCGCTCGGGTTCACCCTCAAGACCTGCAATACAGCACTGCCAGGCGGCGTGGTCATAATCGGCATCCACTATCTCCAGGCCCAGGCCGGTTGCATAACGTGTGCACTCCTCCTTGCGAATGAGATACTCCTCATAGGGATATATGTTGGGATTGCAGTAGTAAATGGTGGGAGTGTAGCCGTTTGCCAGCATCCACTCTATGATGGCTCCGCTACAAGGTGCGCAGCAGGTATGTAGCAGGACGCGGTTCATTGATGGTGATGATGGGTATGGTGGGTGTGGCCTTTACGGGCGCATTCCGGGCAGATTCCCTTGGCCATGTAGTTTACGCTCTCCACCTGGAAACCGTCGGGATAAGTCACCTGGGGTATGGGAAGTTCCTCCAGACAGAATGTGCGGTGGCACACCTCGCAGTGAAAATGCACGTGGCGGTCATCATCTACATCACCGTGCGCGTGGCATAGCTCGTAGCGTACACCCTCACAACCGTCATCAATCTGGTGCAGCAGGTGGTTCTCCTTGAAAAGCATCAGAGTACGGAATATGCCGGACTTGTCAATAGAGTCAATCTTATCCTCCAACTCAGCCATGGTGAGAGGACGCTGACTCTCTGCCAACGCTTTCAAAACCAGCAGCCTGTTTGCCGTGGCCTTCACCCCATGCTCAGACAATATTTGTTCAAGTTCTTCCATTCTGGTTGCAGAATTCTCTCAATAGGGACGGTTTCATTTGTGTTTTTTTTGGAGTATAGGTATAGGAAACCATGGCCGCCCGTGGGCTTGTGAACGGGAGGGGCCCGCCGCGTAGCGGTGGGAGGGATAGCGCGAAGCGCGTAGTTTCAGATACCTATACTCCAAAAAAATCATGGATGGAACCGTTCCTATTCAGTTAAGCATTTATCAAGTTCGGACTTTATATACGCTTTATCCAGGTTTTGGCCAATAAATACCAGCTTCTGCATGCGGTCACCGTAAACCTCATCCCAATCGGCAGCCAGAGTGGGGTCCGAACGCAGCATGTTGGCCAGCTGGTTCTCGGGCATTGTGGCGTACCACTGTCCGGCGTTCTTAAGGCTCATCTGCTTGCCGGCCTGCTCAAACAGGTAGCAAATATCAAACTCATCGGTAAAATAACACATGCCCTTGGTGCGGATAACGCCCTTGGGCCACTTCTTTGATACGAACCAGTCAAAACGGTTCAGGTCCATTGGGCGTCGTGCATAATAGACATATGTGCCGATGCCGTACTCCTCAACCTCACCACCTTCATGATCGTGGTGGTGATGATGGTGCTCGTGGTCGTGATGATGCTCATGATGGTGATGCTCATGCTCATCGTGTTCATCGTCATCGTCGTCATCATCATCGTCATGATGGTGATGCTCGTGATCATCATCATCCTGGTCTTCCAGCTCGGAACCGCGCTTTTCAATCTCCTGGATCCAGGTGGCGCTGGTGGCAACGCGCTCAAAATCGAACGCACCGGTATTAAGTATGTTGTCCAGCTCAATGTCACCGTAGTCACACTCCAGTATGCGGGCGCGGGGCTGTAGGGCGCGGACTACCTTGCGTATGCGCAGCAGTTCCTCGGCACTTACCTCCGATGCCTTATTCAGGAGCACAATGTTGCAGAACTCAATCTGCTGGATTACAAGATTTTCCAGATCCTCCTCACCGATGTTCTTCTTGACCAGGTCATCGCCGCAACCAAACTCATCACGGATGCGAAGGGCATCGACCACGGTTACTATGCAGTCCAGCTGGGGTACGCCGTCCTTGGTGTACTTGGGATCCATACGCGGTATGGAATCTATGGTCTGTGCTATGGGGCCGGGCTCGCAAATGCCGCTGGCCTCAATCACTATGTAGTCAAAACGGTGAAGCGCAATTATCTGGTGCAGCTGCTCCACAAGGTCCATCTTAAGGGTGCAGCATATGCAGCCGTTCTGCAGTGCAACCAGGCTGTCATCATTCATGCCTACCACGCCTCCTTGCTGAATAAGGCTGGCATCGATATTTACCTCACCTATATCGTTTACTATTACTGCAAACTTTATTCCCTTGCTGTTGCTCAAAATCCTGTTAAGCAAGGTTGTCTTACCGCTGCCCAGATAACCGGTGAGCAGCAGGACCGGAGTTTTTTGAGTCATATTCTGTCAAAATATATAATCCAACGTCATGTAGATACCGTAGTCACCGTCACTTTTATCAAAAGGTATGCCAAACGACAATGATGGTATAAAATTATAATCAATTATGGCCTGTGCACTGATGCCTGCGCTCATGTGTAGTTTTCGGGCCTTGTCAAACATTGTTGAGCGGTAATCGTCATACGTGGTCTGTGACACATTGTCATTGTCATACAGAGCCTGAACCTGACTGTCAAAACGGAAAGGTTCGATAATCATGCCTGCATCAAAGAAAGGAGTGAAGACCGCAAAGACCCTGCGTTTAAGGAAACTGAAATCCATTATCCTGGCGCGGATCTCAAAATTACCCCAAAGGTAATCGTCTCCTACTACGCGGTTATACAGCACGCCGCGAAGCGTGGTGGCCCCTCCCAAACCGTCCGATGGCTTGAAATGCATAAGCGATGGCTGTGAATAGAAAGCCGGATTTCCGGCAAGCGTGCCCTGAAATGCAAGACTGTAGGCAAGTACAAGTCTTTCGGTACCCAGACTCAGGAACTGGCGGAATCTTGCGGACAGTTTAAAGTAATCATGTCCGGTATTGAAAAGGTCCGGGGCATAATTGGCAATGACATCACAGAATATGCCACGCGTAGGGGTGGATTCCATATCACGTGTGTCATATTTCAATCCTACCTGAAACTCGGCTACATTGCCTCCATCGGCTTCGTCATCCCGAATCAGGCCTGCCTTGCGGTATTCACCAAAAAGGGTGTAGTCCGAATCATATCCTTTCCAGTTTAGCTCCTTGATCCAATAGTGCCAGTATGAGAAACCGGCGTACCAGTCAAGGTTATCGGTCAGGTCGCCTTCCAGTTCCAGACGTGAGTTAAAGAACTTGCGGTCATAACTGTAGTAGGCTACGCCTTTGTCCTGGTTTGTATTAAGGCTTGAGTCATAATCGTGAACGGCACCGTTAAAGCCGTAAAAGGAGTAGAGCGGATTGTTGTCAAAAAAGAACTTGGCCTGCGTCCTTATTCCAGGTATGAGATACTTTGAATCATAGCGCATCATGTAGTAGCTGGAGTGTTTGGTAAAGACCAGGGCCTCCAGACATATGCGGTGCTTGTAATTTGGGTACAGGCCTCCGTAATAGTTTATATCCAGAAAACCTCCCGCCATAAGGCCAAAGTCCGAATCATATCCCAATGCAGGCAACGGATTGACTGACCAGCCGTCTTTAACGGTGGTATTGTCGGGGTTGGCACCCCATGCACAAACATTTATCAGCGCAAGACAAAGAATTGTAACTGACAGCTTTTTGTGTAACATAGGAATCAGAACAGATAATTGAATCCTACGTTTGTCCATAGACCGGTGCCGTCATTCTTGCTGAACGGCTTGCCTGCCTCGAATGATACTACCATGTTGTGGTTCATTACCAGCTTTATGCCAAGTCCGGCAGTGTAGTGGGGGGCATATTCGTCACCCGAATACAGACCGGCGGTCTTTTGCTCCTCCAGACGGTAAGTCTGCAACGTTTTGCCGGCATCAAAGAAAGGATTGGTGGCTATCTGCCAGTTCTGGTTAATGAACTTAAAGTCATAAATGCGCCAGCGCAGTTCAATGTTGAACATTGCAAATCCGTTGCTCAGTACCCCGTTGCGGTTCATGCCTCTTACCGATGCATTGCCGCCAAGCCCTTCGGTGTACAGCTTGCGGAAAAACATGCTGTTTATGTTGTTGGTAAAATAGTACGGGATATCGCCCCACAGATTGGCCTGGACAAGTGCACGGTAAGCAAGCGTTAAGCGGTCCGAATAAACGGGAAGGAACTGGCATATGCTCAGGTAAAAGCCCAGATTGCTGTATCCGCGCCCGTCAATCAGGTCGGGGCTGTATACCAGCGATGCCTCTATGTTCTCGCCGCGTGTGGGGTCGCTGTCATGGTTGCGGGTGTCATACACCATACCGAACCTTAGCTGGGTTACGTTGCCGCCGTCCTTTTCGTTTTCATGAATCAGATCGGCATCAACGTACTGGTCGTACAGAGTGTACTGACCGTCATAGTCACTAAGTCCCAGGCGCTTTGTGGTGATATGGTAAAACGCTATGCCTGCAGCCGCACTCAAATTGCCCGATACGGTTTTGCTTACGCTTGCCAGCGCGCGGAACTGGTTGCGTGACATAAAGTTGAATCCGGATTTGGAATTATCGGTTTTATCGGCCCCGGGAAACCATTCTGTCCTGTCCGGGTCATATTCCGATGCAAAACCGTTATAACCGTAAAAACCGAATTTGGGTGCATTAAAGTACGTTACGTCAAAGAACAACTTGCCGTCGGGGATGAGTGTCTTAAAATCGCCGTATGTGCGCAGAACGCTTGACCCTTTTGTATAGGTCGATGCCTCCACGTTTATCTTGTAATCATACTGGGGGTAATTGGAACCGTTACCAAAGTTGAATATGTCGCAGCATACGCCATACTGAAAACCCAGGTCCGAATCAAAACCCACTACCGGAAGAGGACCAAAATTCCAGCCGGTTTTGATTATGTCTTTGTTGTCTTTTGCCTGAACGGGCAAAATCAAGGCAAGTGTTGCCAAAACGGCAAGTATACGTTTCATTTAAGGTTCAATTAGTGTTTTGTTCTTATTCTTGCTTTTCACGTGGATAAGGTCATAGCTTAAGGTAATTCCGGCTCCGGTAGGATAGAACAGCCACTGGAACTTCCAGTTGCGTTTCATGAATACCTTGGTGTAATCGTCGTATATGTAGTAATACTTTCCTGCAAACGGGTCGCCTGCATCATACGGGTCATATTTGGCTATGTATATACCGGCCTTGACAAAGAACTCCAGTTTCCATCTGGTATCGGGCTTTCTGCCAAGAGGCAGTACGTATCCGTAGCCAAGACCGCCACCGCCGCCTTCGCCCTGATAACCCTTACCCTTATCCGGGTCAAAGCATATGTCAAATGCGTTTGTTCCTATGTAGGCCGACAGGTAGTGCCCTGTATGGTAAGAGTCTTTCTTGAAATATCTGCGGGCCTCAAACTGCAGGTTGAGAATTTGCAGATAGTAGTAATTGTCATCGTTGTGGTGCCATGGGAATTCGTATTCCACCAGCCATGACCATCGGCCGTTCTCGGTAGGATAGAGCTCGGCCTCTACGTTGTAGATAGGCGTCCATCCCTGGATGTTGGTAAAGAACGCGTCATATAGCAGGTTGGTCTTGACTGCCAGCAACGGACGTTTGTGAGGACTCTCGGGTATGGGAGCAATTTGGGGGGTATACGCTATGCTGTCGGTAGGAACAGGTGTTGGCTCCTCAACCTGAATGCCTCTGGGCTCGGCGTCAAACTCAGGTTCGGGTTCCAGCATATGCAGGATGTATATGCCTGAGTTACGTATTACCGGATAGTAGTATTTGGTAAGATAGGCATAAACGTCACCAACTTTCTCGTCCTTTCCAAGCGAGTTCTTGAGTTTGGATTTCTTGGTGGCAACGCTCAACTCTTTGGAGTCAATTATGTCAAGGATCTTGTTTTTGGTGCCTTCATCAAGAATGGGGTCCAGGGCAACATATTGGGCCAGATTCTCCCATGATTCGGTTATCTTGTTTATTGAGATCCTGGACTTTAACTCCGGGAATACCCTGTACAGGTAATTCTGAATGGCCTTGGAACGGTGCTCTGTAAGCCAGGTGTTGCGCTCCAGGGTACCTTCGGGCGAAGATTGCGATATGATCTCTATTGCCGAAATGTTTTCAATGCCGATGGAGTCAATGACCCTGTCCAGACGGAGCATGGACAGTCCGTTGTCCATGTAAGAGATGTTCAGGTCGGCCTTGTTGAGCTCAAAATGGATTTCGGTATAATCGGTCGAAAGATAAGTGCTGTCCGAAACAGGTTTTGGCATGATTCTTTGTACTACAGTATCGCCAACATGAAGGAGTCTACGTGTATTCAGGCTGTTTTGGGCATACACCGGAACGGTCATGAAGGCGCATGTCGCCAACGTGACTAAAACAAGGAAAAATTTCCTTAACTGCCTGATTACATTTGTCCTTTCTGTAGTCATTACCGTGTTTCGGGCGCGTATAAGCGCGCACGCATGCATACACTAATCTGCAAAAATAATACTTTTGTGTGAAAGTAAGATAATTTCGGTGCCTCAAATGTGCTAATTTTTATTCAGGTTTGTCTGATTCGGTCTCTATTGCTAACTTAGCGTCCGCAAAAATGGATGATATGAAACAGAACGGGACATTGCCGGTAAATGGACTTAAGATAAGACTTATTGTACTGGTTTTTCTTGAGTATGCCGTATGGGGCGCTTATCTTATTTCCATTGGAAGGTACCTGGCTCAGAGCGGTCTTGGCAGTCAGATTAAATGGTTCTTTGCCACAAACGGAATAGTGTCGCTTTTTATGCCTGCGCTTGTGGGAATGGTTGCCGACCGGTATATCCAGGCTCAGAAAACCCTGGCCGTGTGTCATCTGCTTGCCGGGGCATTCATGCTGTCGGCAGGTCTTTATTGCAGGGGCACAGTCCAGGTGGAGTTCGGGCCGCTTTACTCGCTCTACGCAATGAGCATTGTCTTTTTTATGCCTACGGTGGCTCTTACCAACTCGGTTTCGTACAGCATCATTGGTCAGGCCGGGGGAGATCCCGTTAAGGATTATCCTCCCATCAGGCTTTTTGGTACGGTAGGCTTTATATTCAGCATGCTGGCAGTCAACTTTGTCTCTATAGGCGGGGTGAGCATGCAGGATTCGTACACTCAGCTTATTTTGTCAGGAATTTTATCGCTCGTGCTCTGCCTGTATGCGTTTACTTTGCCCAAGTGTCCCATAGTGGGCAAGGCCGGAAAGAGCCTGTCCGAAGCCTTTGGGTTGAATGCCTTCGGCCTTTTCAGGGTAAAGCATATGGCCGTGTTCTTTTTGTTTTGCATACTTATGGGTACGGCTCTGCAGATAACCAACGGATATGCAAATACATTCCTGAGCTCGTTTGCCGGCAACCCTGCTTATGCCGATACGTTTGCCGTAAAGAATTCAAACGCGCTGCTGTCGCTGTCGCAGATATCCGAGACGTTATGCTTCCTGCTTGTGCCGTTCTGCATGAAAAGGTTCGGAATCAAAAAGGTGCTGCTCATGTCCATGACGGCATGGGTTCTCCGGTTCGGCCTATTTGGTATGGGCACTCCCGATATGCCCGGCGTGCTGCTGTTTGTGCTCAGTTGTATCCTTTACGGAATTGCATTTGATTTTTACAATATTGCCGGTTCCATATATGTGGAGCAGAATGTTGACAAGAGCATCAGGGCCAGTGCACAGGGCCTGTTCATGATGATGTCAAACGGCGTTGGCGCAACCGTGGGCCTGATGTGTGCGGGTTCGGTCATGGATCATTACGTATTCAAGGCAGCTGCGCCGGACTGGAGCTCCGCGTGGTTTATATTTGCCGGTTACATGCTGGTGGTTACCATCCTTTTCGGGATAGTGTTCAGGGAATCCAAAAAGTAAGGATTTTTTATTGGTTTAAGGCCTGCTGCCCGTTTTGGCGCGAGCGGTTGTCCAGTTGCGTGAGCACTGTGCGGTAATAGGCCGGGGTGACTGTTATGGTCTTGCCCGACGGGTTGTCAAGGGTTATTGTAAAATGGCCCTTCTCCTTGCCGTAGCGCACAATCTTGGTGGTATTTACAAGGAATGAGCGGCGGCATCGGACTATAGGGGTGCCCTCCAGGTTCTCTTCGATTTTCTGGGTGCTGCAGCGTAGCAGATAACTGGACATCTTACCTTCAAGATTATAGAAAATCTGTACGTAATTATCCTGTGATTCTATGTAGAATATTGACTCCTCGCTAAGTGACATCTTGTGCTTGCCCTGGCTGTCCCTGAACTGTATCAGGCGATGGTCTGATTCCATGGTCTGGCGGTTGTGGGTCACCTTGAACAGCTCCAGCTCCTCTTTCTTTGCCTTATACTGTGCGTAGAACCAGACAATGGAGTAGGGGATTGCCAGTATAAGTGCAACGCACGACGGAATGCGTATGAGCAGCTGCGGAAGTTCGCGTGAAAGTCCCAGCTTGAAATATACAGTGAACAGATAATACTCTGTGGCAATGACCAGGAACTCGGCTATGTGCCACCACAGGAACCTCTTTACAGTTATTGTGTGCCGGTTGCTTATGTTTGAAATCAGGTGCTTGCTCAGTATCAGTGTGGGTACTGCCACAAAGTAGAAAAGCACAGTGACTCCAGCCTGTTTCCAGGAGCTGAATCCGAACCATGTTGTTGCCGAAAAAGGCTGATACAGAGCCATGAACAGCATGGAAAAGAGTGCTACAAAAAGGACGGCCTGGTTAAGGAACCGCTTTTGTAGCATCAGTTTGGGTACTGTGTTATCGGTGCTTTTTGTCATTGCGACTGCGAAGGTACGTAAAAAATTGCTAAATCTAAGTCAAAACGAGCCAAACGGAACCGTCCCCTTTGGCTCTTTTTGTGTAATTTTGCGCCCTGAAAACATAAAAGCCTTTATGCAAAAGATCATTATTCTTGATTTTGGCTCTCAGACCACTCAGCTGATAGGCCGTAGAGTAAGAGAACTGGACACGTTCTGCGAGATTTTCCCTTATAACCGTTTCCCAAAAGATGATCCGGACATTATAGGTGTGATTCTGAGCGGATCGCCGCTTAGCGTATATGCCGATGACGCATTCCGTCCGGACCTGTCGGGCATTATAGGCAAGTATCCCGTACTTGGAATCTGCTACGGTGCACAGTTGCTCAGCTATACCTATGGAGGTAAGGTTGAACAGGCCGGTACACGTGAATACGGCCGTGCCAATCTGGGATTCATAGCTGCCGACTGCCCTCTGTTCAAGGGATTTGACAAGGGTTCGCAGGTGTGGATGAGCCACGGCGATTCTATAACAGCCATTCCGCAGGGCTATAACGTTACGGCATCGACCGACAGCGTAAAGTTTGCCGCTTTCCAGAATACTGATCAGCGCGTATGGGGCGTGCAGTTCCACCCTGAGGTGGAGCATTCGCTTCAGGGCCGCCTTTTGCTTGAGAACTTTGTGGTTGGCATTTGCGGCAGCCGCAGGGAGTGGACATCGGACTCTTTCATCGAAAAGACCGTTTCCGAACTTAAGGCAGAACTTGGCAATGACAAGGTGGTGCTTGGCCTGAGCGGCGGTGTGGATTCATCGGTTGCTGCTGTCCTGCTCAACAAGGCTATAGGCAAGAATCTGACCTGCATATTCGTAAACCACGGCCTGCTGCGCAAGAACGAGTTTACCGACGTGCTTAACGATTATGTATGTCTGGGACTTAACGTAAAGGGCGTGGATGCATCGGACAAGTTCTTTGCTGACCTTAGAGGGGTGACCGAGCCCGAGCGCAAGCGTAAGATAATAGGCCGCGACTTTATTGAGGTGTTCGATGCCGAGGCCCAGAAGATAACCGATGCCAAATGGCTGGCACAGGGAACAATTTATCCGGACCGCATTGAGAGCCTGAATATTACAGGCAAGACAATAAAGAGCCATCATAATGTTGGCGGACTGCCCGAAAAGATGGGCCTAAAGTTATGTGAGCCGTTAAAGTGGCTGTTTAAGGACGAGGTTCGCGCCATTGGCCGCCGTCTGGGTATTCCGGAGCATCTTATCGGCCGTCATCCTTTCCCGGGTCCCGGACTGGCAGTCAGGATAATAGGTGAGATTACCCCCCAGAAAGTTTCGGTCCTTCAGGAGGCCGATGCCATATTCATTAACGGCCTGCGCGAGTGGGGGCTTTACGACCAGATCTGGCAGGCCGGCGCAATCCTGCTTGCTGACCGTACGGTAGGTGTCATGGGCGATGAGCGCACATTTGACAATGCCGTTGCCCTGCGTGCCGTGACCAGCGTGGATGCAATGACAGCCGATTGGGCTGAACTGCCGTACAAGTTCATGCACGTGATAAGCAACGAGATAATCAACAAGGTCAAGGGTGTTAACCGCGTTTGCTACGATATCTCCTCAAAACCGCCCGCCACAATTGAGTGGGAGTGAACTCATTGGGGACGGTTCTGTTCGCGAACAGAACCGTCCCCAATGAGTTTAGCGGCCGGCTGTGGCTTCTATTTCAACAAGAGCGCCTTTGGGAAGGGCGGCAACCTGGAAGCAGGCGCGGGCCGGTTTGTCCTGAGTAAAGAATTCTGCATAGACTGCATTCATTGCGGCAAAATGAGCCATGTCGGCAAGCAGCACAGTGGTCTTTACCACGTCGTTGAACGACAGGCCGGCTGCCTCAAGAATTGCACCTATGTTCTGGAGTGACTGGCGGGTCTGTGCCTCAATTCCGTCGGGCATAGAACCTGTTTGGGGATTAACTGGAATCTGTCCTGATATATAAAGGGTACCGTTAAGATTTACGGCCTGCGAGTAGGGGCCGATGGCTGCAGGAGCCTTGTCGGTTGCAATAGTCTGTTTCATTTTTTCTAATTTGGTTTGGTTTTGGGCTGTAAAGATATGTTTTTTATTATCTTTGCTACCCGA
Source organism: uncultured Bacteroidales bacterium (assembly GCA_902760965.1). Lineage (GTDB taxonomy): Bacteria > Bacteroidota > Bacteroidia > Bacteroidales > Bacteroidaceae > Colenecus. Next base: position 51,208 of record CACWIN010000002.1, read on the forward strand.
TGCGTTGCGACAATTTATAAACTAAATAATTCAGCTGACCAATTATGAAAAAAAATGTCCTGTTATCCTGCCTTGCAGTAGCGGCTGTGCTGTTGCCGGGCTGTAAAGACCAGAGTTACGAGTATCCGTTCCAGAATCCCAAGCTGTCATTTGACAAGAGGACCGACAACCTGCTTTCACTTCTTACCCCGCAGGAAAAGATCGGCCTGATGATGAACGGTTCCATATCGATTGACCGTTTTGACATTCCGGCCTACAACTGGTGGAATGAGGCATGTCACGGAATATGCTATGACGATGTAACCGTATTCCCGCAGGTAATTGCCCTGGGCGCCACATTCGACGCACCCCAGCAGCTTGAAATTTACACCGCCGTGTCCGATGAGGCCCGCGCCGTTTGGAACACCACCAACCATCATCAGCTGGGCGTGAACCAGACCAACAGCAGCATCTGGCATCAGGGTCTTTCATTCTGGTGTCCAAACGTGAACATATTCCGTGATCCACGTTGGGGCCGCGGTCAGGAGACTCCGGGCGAGGATCCTTATCTGAACGCCGTTATGGGTACCCAGACCGTAAAAGGTATGCAGGGTAATGACAGCAAGTATCTTAAGCTGCACTCTTGCGCCAAGCACTATGCAGTTCACAGCGGTCCCGAGCCCCTGCGTCATCAGTTTGACGTGACCGTATCGGGCCGTGACCTTTGGGAAACTTACCTGCCGGCATTCAAGAGCCTGGTACAGGAGGGTAACGTGCAGGAGGTTATGTGCGCCTACCACCGTTATGAAGGTGAGCCTTGCTGCGCCAGCGACCGTCTGCTGCAGGATATCCTGCGCAACAAGTGGGGCTTTAAGGGTCTGGTGGTAACCGACTGCGGTGCCATAGGTGACTTCTTCAACGCCCGCCAGCACGGCACCCATAAGGATGCCGCCAGTGCATCGGCCGATGCCATACTGTCAGGTGCCGATATTGAGTGCGGTACCAGCTACCGTTCATTGGCCCAGGCAATGGAGCAGGGACTCATAACCGAGGCCGACATTGACGTGAACGTACGCCGTATCCTCAAGGCCCGCTTTGAGCTGGGTATGTTTGACCCCGCCGAGAACCTGCCTTGGGCAAAACTTGGACTCCAGGATCTGAGCAGTCCCGAACATACCGCTCTTGCCAGCAAGGCCGCTCATGAGGCCATTGTCCTGCTAAAGAACAACAATAACCTGCTCCCGCTCAAAAAGAACGCAAAGATAGCAGTGGTAGGTCCCAATGCCGATGACGCACGTGTCATACTGGGTAACTACAACGGTTATCCGTCGGCCGCCAACACCAAGACCATCCTGGACGGTATCCGCGAGGCTGCTCCCGATGCCCAGATCATTTATGAGAAGGGATGTGACCTGAATGCACCGTATATCACAAAGCATTACGTATCAGAGATAAACGGCGGCAAGGGTCTGCACGCAGAGTACTACAACACTCTTGACTGGACCGGAAACGTAGTTGCACGCGTTGACTATGACGAGCCCTTGAGCCTGAACACCACATCGCCCGCTCTGGCACGTGAGGACTGCCCATGGGCCGAGGGTGTTAACATGACCGGTTTCTCGGCAAAATATACCGGAAGCTTTACTGCCGATTATACCGGCGATATGGTTTACTCTGTGCGCGGAAGCTCACGCTATACTTTCAAACTGAACGGCAAGACCATTGTTGAGAATCAGGGCCAGGGCGGCGGCCGTGGCGGATTCGGCGGCTTTGGCGGCGGTTTTGGCGGATTTGGTCGTGGAGGTGCTCCTGCAACCACATTCAAGGTTGAGAAGGGCAAGACCTATGAGATTTCGATTGAACTCTCACAGCCTGAGGCCCGTTCCGCATCGTTCTCATTTGACATCTACAGCCGTGGTCCCGTTGATTTTGCCAATGTGGTGGAAAAGATCTCAAAGGCCGATGTAATCGTAATGGTAAGCGGTATTTCATCGGACATAGAGGGTGAGGGACATGACCGTTCCGAGATTGAGCTCCCCGAAATTCAGCAGCAGCTGCTTGCCGAGCTTGACGCTACCGGCAAACCCATTGTCCTGGTTAACGTGTCAGGCAGTGCAATTGGATTCGGAAATGTGGAGAGCAAGTATGACGCCCTTATCCAGGCATGGTATGGCGGTCAGGCTTGCGGTGAGGCTGTTGGAGATGTGCTGTTCGGCAAATACAATCCCGCAGGACGTCTGCCGGTTACCTTCTATGCATCGACCGACCAGCTGCCCGATTTCCAGGACTACTCTATGAACAACCGCACCTACCGTTACTTTAAGGGTCAGCCCCTGTATGCTTTCGGTTACGGACTCAGCTACACCACATTCAGTTACGGCCAAGGCAAGACCGCAGGCAAGGCCAAGAACATGACCCTGACAGTTCCCGTTACCAATACCGGTAAGATTGACGGTGATGAGGTAATCCAGGTTTACGTCAAGGCTCTTGATTATGCCGATGCACCCATTAAGTCACTTGCAGGATTTGCCCGCGTGAACATCCCGGCCGGTCAGACCAAGACCGTAAAGGTTGAAATAAGCAAGGATGCGTTCAGCGCATATGACGAGGCAACCGACGGCCTTAAGTTCCGTCCGGGTCGCTACCAGATCCTGTATGGTGGCTCATCGCTTGACAAAGACCTGCAGAGCATCGAGGTTAAGCTGTAAGATAGCAAAAAAAAGGGCCATTGGGGACGGTTCTGTTTGCGCAAACAGAACCGTCCCCAATGGACCGATTTATGCCAAAAATTCAAAAAAAAGAGAGACAATAAGGTAGTAATCAACTCATAATTTTGTATTTTTGCACTTTCAATTCGTACTGCGTACTTATTTAAAAAGAGGATTTAAAAAGAAGAAAGAGTAATAGAGTGAGTACAATTTCGTTCATAAAATATTACTTCTCACTTGGAGCGGCATACGTAAAATATCTGTTTGCTTTTCTCCTGTATAAGTTTGAGGATTTTCCGAATGAGGTTAAGGTTGCCGCTTTGATGACATCCATCTGCATCCTGATCCTGTTTTTTGTGCAGATTTCGCTGTTCTGGATGTCATTCATGGAAAAGCGTAAGCGCAAGCTAAGGGAACGCATAGAAAAAAAGTGGGGCAAGGGAATGGAGTATCTGGTTTCGCAAGAGGCATCGGAACTGTTGAATGAGGCACAGATTGCCGATATCTTTGAACTGGACAAAGAAGATCCAAATAAGCCGTTGCTTAAGAACAACCGTGAAAAGAACATGTTTGTCCAGGTTTTTTACCTGTACTTTATTTCCAAAAGGTCAGAGATGTCCAGGACAGAGAATACCCATACTATGCTGCATATGTTCGGCATTCCCGATTACTTGGAAAAGGAGGTCAGTCTGGGTTCAATGAAACACAAGGTTGACGCATTGGGTAAGATGCGTACCTTTAAGCTTCCTATAAGCCCCTGGGTTATAAACAAGCTGCTTAATTCAAAATACCTTAGAGTCCAGCGACTGGCAATGTATTCAAACATTATGTCAAGTTCGGACAGCGCGCTGGATTATTTTGAGACCGACTTTTTTGACGAGAACTGTTGCATTAAAGACGAGATTGAACTTGGATTTTCACTCCAGCGCCGCAGAAAAATGGGTCTTAAGCTTCCTAACCTTGCACGTTGGGCACATATCCAGAACAACGAGAAAGCCCAGTGCATGTTTGTCCGTCTTATGCGCCGATTCAACGAGATTGAATACTGCGGCCAGCTTAAGGACCTGTACAACCAGACAAAAAAGAAAAAACTCATTGAGGAGATATCCCGTACATGGGGTTACCTGCATTATGTTGAGTGCGAGGACCTGCTCATAGAGGCGCTCCTTACACAGCCCGATGACACCAAGGTGGCTATCATGCACGCCATGACACGTCTTGGCACCGGCCGTAGTATTGACGCCCTGTTGGACGGATTCAAGAATACCACCAATCCTCATGTGCGTTATGAGGCACTAAGGTGCATTTACAATTATGGTCCTCAGGGCAAAGCCCTGTTCAATGACCTGGAACAGAATGCATCGGAGTCAGACAAGAAATACTTTACATTTTTCCATAATCCCATTACCCTTGAAAAGATCCGTCTTGACAAGGAGCAGGCATACCACCCTTCGGTGGAGACTGTGTTCAATGGTTAACCCTAAGAAAGCTGTTAGTATATGTGGTTGACGATATATTATATATTCTGTTATCTTGTATTTGCCTACACACTGATTCTTCTGGCAGGTTACATGTGGTTGGTGCTGATGAGCCGTCTGGCCCAGAAACAACTTGATGTTAACCTTCCCGATGATGATACCATAAAGTATCTTATGCAGGGATCTCCCCTTACCCCGGCTGTGTCAATCATTGCCCCTGCTTACAACGAGGAGGTTACCATCATAGACAGTGTGAATTCCATAATGCAGATTGACTACCCGGATTATGAGATAATTATCGTGAACGATGCCAGTACCGACCGTACAATGGAACTGCTCATTAACGAATACAAGTTGGTTGAGGTTCCATATGACATTGCCATGAGGGTGCAGTCCAAGCCTATAAAGCGTGTGCTTAAATCGACCGATGAACGATACAGCAAACTGATAGTTGTGGACAAGGTTCACGGCGGACGTAAGGCCGATGGTTCAAACGCCGGAATAAACGTATGCAGTAACAAGTATTTTGTATGTACCGATGTGGACTGCATCATTGAGCCTATGGCTCTTTACAGGATGATGTGGTTTGTCATAAACAGTAGCAAGCCTATGATTGGCGTAGGTGCAACCATGCTTATGAGTAACGCATGCATTGTTGAAAACGGAAAGGTAGTCGAGGCTCACGTTCCTAACGTTCCTATCCCCATGTTCCAGCAGCTGGAGTATCTGCGTTCATTCCTGATAAGTAAGCTTGGTTGGTCACGCATTAACGCCCTGCCTAACATATCCGGTGGTTTTGGTCTGTTTGATACCGACGTCGCCGTAAAGTCCGGAGGTTATGACCCTATGAGTATGGCCGAGGATGTGGATATGCTGTTGCGTATGGTTACATATATGAAAAACAGCGGTCAGGATTTCAATCTGGCCCTGGTTCCAAAGGTTTGCTGTTGGACAGAGGGTCCCGGTAACCTTAAGCAGTTGGTCCGTCAACGTACCAGATGGGCCCGTGGACTGTTTGAGATTGTGTCCAACCACCGCAAACTGTTCTTTAACCCCCATTATGGACCGATAGGTGCCCTTACGTTGCCTTACCTGTTCATATTTGAGTTTATAGCTCCGTTGTTTGAGTTCTCCGGATTCCTGTTCATGATATGGCTGGTATTTACCGGAGGTGTTAACTGGAGTGCCGCTTTCATCATATTCGGAATGATTTATTTCTTCTCGGTCTTTATTTCGTTCTTTGTGATTTTCTTTGATTACAAGTTAAAGGCCGTAAACTGGAAACATACAAAAATAAGTTATGGCAAGCTTTTGCTGGCCACATTGTTGGAGCCGTTCATTTATCACCCGTTGATAACCTATTGCTCCATTGTGGGCTATTGGCGCTTTATTATTAACACTACTGCCGTTTGGACACCTATCCAGCGTAAAGGCGTTAAAAAGAGATAAAGATGAAAGCAAGATATATTGTATTGTTGTTTTTTGCGCTGTTTTTCTCTCTGACAGGAGAGATCCATGCCCAGAACAAGATAAGCCATCTTCCGCGCTACTATATATTGCGCGTTGAAGGTTTTGTCAACTCAAATGCATGGAACTCGGCCAAGAGGGAGATTGACGAAGGTCTTGCTGAATTCCCCGATGATCCCGACCTGCGTTTTTACAACGGTCAGTATTACTATGTAATAGGTGATTTAAGAGAGGCACGATACAATCTGGTCCGTGCAACCTTGGCGAATGACCAGCACTACAAGGCCAAGAGAATCCTGGTGGACGTTGAAGACGATCTGGGTCATTATTCCAGTGCCATTTGTTTTGTAAACGAGTTGCTCGAATTCCAGCCGTATGACCGTGACCTGTGGCGCCGCAAGATATCACTTTACCGCAAATTGGGCAACGAAGTTGAGGCCGATGCCGCTCTTGAACGTTTGGCTCATATTTATCCTAATGATACACTGGTACTTAGCGATGTTCGCCGCCGTAATCAGGAAAACTGGGATAACGTACTTAAAAAGAGCTCTCTGAGCGAGGCTGCCGATAATCTGGAACGTTGGATAGACCAGGATCCCAAGATGCGTGACTATTACCTTGAACTGGTATCGGTTTACGAACGTATGGGTGAGTACGAAAAGGCTATCGGTGCGGCAAACCGCGGACTCCAGCATTATCCCAATGACCGTGAGCTGATAAACAAGGTTGCCGGTATCATGATGGAACTTGGACTTTATACCCAGGCGCTGGCATTTGTAAAGAACAAGACTTACGGCAGTTACGCCTATAACACCCTGCTGTACGAGGCCGCCAACGATTCCCGAATGCGTGATCCCTACGAGGCAAACGGCAGGTTGTATTTGAATACCCGTAACCGCGAAGCGCTGAACTATCTTATAAACACTTCGATTACCAGAGGGTATTACGATGATGCCCGCATGTATATTGACGATGCCATCAGGCTGGATGGACGTACTCCGTCATTGCTGATGAAACTCTATACAGTCGAAAAAGCGACAGGCAATGACAAGCGTTGCGTACAGCTCCTTAACGAACTGTATGAGATGAATCCTGAGGATGATGGGCTGATGGAGGAGTATACAAACCTTATGATTCAGTTGGCAGAGCATGATTACAATGTACAGGACTGGCAAGACGCATATGTGCATCTGGACCGCGTGATAGAAATCCTGCCCGAAACATCGGAGTCATGGCCGGCAGTAGTGTCCCGCCAGATAATAGTTCTTGGTCATCTGGAACGTTACAACGATGCCCGCAGGCTTTATAGCCAGGCTTCAAGGCGCAGTCCCGCCAACAGGGAGCGTTTTGCATCGGCATACGAGGGTGCTGTGGCAATCCGGCTTAGATACCTGATTGAGGAAGAGGAGTACGTAAAGGCATACGATGAGGCTCGTTTGTTGCTCGAGGCCATCCCTGACAGCGAGGTTGCACTGCGTTGCCTTATCAATATGAGTCAGACACTCAAATATGATGACGAGTTCCACTATTATGCGGAGCTTGGATACCAATATTACCCCGAGGTTCCTTATTTTATTGTAAAGCAGGCAATCTCGTTGCGCGAACAGGGTCGTAATGACGAGGCTTTGATTTTGCTTGATCCCCAAAAGGATTCCAATGAATTTGCCAATCCCCAGCTCACTGCGGCATATTCGGGCGTAAGTAAGGACTGGGCCGATGAACTTCTCAAGGAGAAACAGCCTGATAAGGCCATGGCAATAATAGATACCGCATTGGTCTATGATCCCAAGAATCCTGAGCTGTTATACACAAAAGGACTCATTTATGAATCCACAAAGGATTATGCCCTTGCTTACAAGTATCAGATGCGTTACTATGAACCAAGCAACGCCGAGCAGGAGGATTTTATACAGCATACCCGTTACCTTTATTTTAAAGGTTGTCCAAACAGGATAGACGCATCATATACCCACTCGTTTTTTGATACTCACAGCGAAGGCCTGGCATCGATAGGACATCTGTATTCGGTTGCAACTCTAAGCTATTCAAGAATAGCCTATCGCAATACTTACACAGGCCAGATTAGTTATAAAGGTATAGACGGCTATCATGAAGGCTCCGAAAACGAATCGGGTGGAGTAGGACTGGAGTTCATGGCCCAGTGGGAACATGAGTTCGGTGCCAGATGGAGTGGAATGGCAAATATTTCGGCCTCAACACGTTTCTTTAACAAACTGGGTGCAAACATATCGGCTACATATGCCATATCGGACGATTGGGCCGCATCATTGCGTTTAGGCTATCGCCTTACACCGCCTACTTACCTCTATCTGGGAGGCAACAACGCAGGACTGGTGGCAAAGGACGAATTCCACATCTTTATAATAACTCCTTCGGTAAGCAAATCATGGGAGCGTATCAATCTTGCATTAAGTACGGACCTGACTACAATGTCAAGCAGTCTGTATTATAATGTGGGATTAAAGGGAAAGTTCTTTATAAACAACGACAATATTTCATCAATATCGTTGCTGACAGGATTCGGATCATTCCCGGAGTTGACATTCTTTGAACAGACTGCTTTGCGAGATCTGTCTCATACCAATGCAATGGTGGGCTTTGATCTCCAGTACCTCTGCACGCGTCAGTTATGTCTGGGTCTTACGGGAACCTGGAACACGTGCTACAATCCGTACCGTATGAAAGACGGTTCGCTGGTTGATTCCTACCGAAACATATATGCTTTGACTTTCCAGGCACATATAGCGTTCTAACAATCAAACATCTGTCACAATGATAAGTATCCCCAATACGCTGTTGATGTTAAGCGCAATGATTCTTTTCAATTGCCAGGACACCGTGCAGCATGAAATAGACTCGCCGTTTGAGTATCGCGAGGTTTATCTGCCTGAACTGCCGTTTGACGAAGGACATGACCTTTATCTTAACAGCGTGAACCGCGACTGGGGAATTTGGGGACACAATCTGGCCGTGGTATTGCCCAAAAACGCCTCTCAAAGCGTTTATGCCAAGGCCGGCAACAGCGTGAACAGGGACCAGTTCTGTTTTTCATCGGACGCCTTGTTCAATTACATAAAGAGTTATATTGATGACAATTTTGGAAACGAAAAAACCATAAGGTTTGCAATACTTCCCAACGATAACTCCATAGTATGCCTATGCGACCGTTGTGTTGAATGCGGCAACAAGGAGGGCGATGCATCGGGAGCCGTTTATTATCTTTTGGAACGTCTCACCGATAAATACCCCAATCACATATTCTTTTCATCGTATTACCGTACCACAAGCCATTTGCCTGACCATAAGCTGCCCGACAATTCGGGAGTCCTGATCAGTGCAATGTCATATCCTTTGAATCCTGCTCATACGGAACAGGAGGACGAGTTTGGGGCTTTGCTCAACGAGTGGGGTAAATTTACCAAGCGTGTTTACGTTTGGGATTATCTGAACAATTTTGATGACTATTTTACTCCGTTCCCCATTTTTGATGTGGTTCAACGCCGTTTGCGCTTGTATAACAAGCATGGCGTTAAGGGCGTATTCTTTAACGGAAGCGGTACCGATTTCAGTACATTCTACAGACTTAAGACCCATGTCATAGCGGCTATGCTGTCCGATCCGGATGTGGAATGGCGTCCATTGCTCCGTGAGTTGAGCAGTGAACTCTATCCTGTGGCAGGAGAGTCAATCAGCAAGTTCATAATCAGGCAGGAGGATATGGTTCGTGCCAAGAAAAAGAATCTTCCAATGTACGAGGGAGTTCCCAAGGCATTGCAAACATACCTGCCGGCAGAGCAGTTTATGGAACTGCAGGCCGAACTGCTGACCCTTTCACCGCTTGTCAAGGACCCGGAGCGTACCGAGGTACAGAAAATGTATCGCGCCATGATGCTTACCAATCTTGAATTGGCACGTATAAACGGCGATACCTTAGGGTGCGAACGTTTGCTTGAGGGTCTTGAGCGTCTGGTGGCTCAAGGCATTGTAACCTACAGTGAATCAGGCGGAAGTATTAACAGCTACATAAGTGAATACCGTTATATGCTGAAGCATGCCAAAGAGGTGGGCGACAAGAATCTGCTCAAGGGCGTGGAACTTGAGCCGCTTACTGCTTTGGACGAAGAGTATAATGATATTTCCATACTTACCGACGGACTTATGGGCTTGCCGTCCAATTACCACTGTGGTAATATGATTTCATCGGCCTCTCCAGCCCTCCGAATAGCCATTCCTTATGTCAAGGGAATGAAACGTCTGCGTGTAAGCATGACAAAAAACGCCATATATCACATTGCTTTTCCGTTAAGTGTCTCTCTTAGTTGTGACGGCCGCGAATTGGGTAAGGTTGTTCCCAAGCCAATGCCAAACAACCTCCAAAGGTCTGTAGTGGAATTCATTATCCCATCGGACTGCAAGGAAGGTTTTGTCCTTACCGTTGTACGCAACCAGGAAGATCGGACCATGGCACTTGACGAAATAGAAGGCCTAAAAAAATAGAAAGATGAAAAGAACAATAACAGGCAAATATCTGTTGATACTGGCAGTTCTTATGCTCGTAATATCATCGTGCAACAAGAACCTCAGGCCAGCCACTGTGATTATTGTTGATCCTGTCCGCCACTACTATCCGGTTCTTCAGGGTGAAATGATGACCATATCATTCGAGATTGAGAACACTTCGAGTAATCCGCTGTTTGTTCAGGAAATCCAGACTACCTGCGGATGCCTTGTGGCCCGAAACCAGTTGCCTTTGGTTGTTCTTCCGCATAAATCAACGCCGATTCATTTAAAGTTCAATACAATCAAGAATACCGGATACGTTGACCACTTTATTTATCTGTACGGTAACTTTAAGGATACCACATGCATTGAGCTGGAATTTGACACCAATGTGGTTCCCCGTGCCGATTACATCCGTGACTATGAACAGCTGTGGCACGAACAGGCTACCGAGGCCGGAACCTTGCGCGATTTTGTGGACGGTATGCCCGGCCAGAAAGGTTACTATACCGAGCCTACAAATATTACCCCTCGTACCCGTACCAACGAGGAGGTTCAGGAAGCTATTGACAGGGTCGCTTTTTAAACTCTTTCTTTGACTGAAAATGTTTTGGTGGGGTCACCCACTCATTTTAGCGAAGTAGATGTTACTTTCCCACGCAGAAATGCTGGAAGATGTTGCCTAGGATCTCATCGGTGGTTATGTCACCGGTGATGGTTGACAGGTGATGGATGCACTGGCGGATGTCCTGACTCAGGAAATCGCCCGATATGCGGTCTGTCAAGCCTTGGCGCACGCGGCGGATGCACTCCTTCGCCTTGATGAGAGATTCATAGTGACGCATGTTGGTAACAATAACATCCTGCTCACTTATTTCAGGAATTGCGGCGGCCTTAACCAAAAGGTCGCCCAATTCTTTTAGGCCGTATCCGTACTTGGCCGATATCCAAACCTCAGAATCTGTGGGTGCGGGTAGGGTGGCTAAATCGTCACATTTGTTGTGGACCTTTATCAGATATTTGCCTTGTGAGAGCTCGCTGATGGTCTGCTCGGTCTCAGGATCAGAGGGGTGGGCATGATCGGTCATCCAGAGAATTATGCTGGCCTCGCGGGCCTTGCGGTAGGAACGTTCAATTCCCATTGACTCAACGGTATCGGTAGTCTGGCGGATTCCTGCCGTATCAATAAAGCGGAACAGCACACCACCTATGGTTGTGGTATCCTCTATACTGTCACGGGTGGTGCCCTGTATGTCACTTACCAATGCGCGGTCATCATGCAGCAGCTGGTTAAGAAGGGTGCTCTTGCCTGTGTTGGTCTGGCCTATTATTGCTACCGGAACTCCGTTGCGTATGGCATTGCCTGTACTGAATGAATCAGCCAGGCGTGTAATCAGTTCATCTATATTTGTGGCCAGCTGCTCAAGCTGTGAGCGGTCGGCAAACTCCACATCCTCCTCGCTGAAATCCAGCTCCAGCTCAATAAGTGACGTAAACTGCAGCAACTGGTCACGCAAGTTACGCAGCTCACGGCTGAATCCGCCTTTCATCTGGTTCATGGCCAGACGGTGTGATGCGGCCGATGTGGATGCAATCAGGTCTGCTACTGCCTCGGCCTGGCTCAGGTCCATCTTGCCGTTCAGGAATGCACGCTGGGTGTACTCGCCCGGCTCTGCCTGGCGGCATCCGGCATCAATCAGGAGACGGCATACGCGTTGCAGTATATATGCCGATCCGTGGCATGATATCTCAGTGCTGTCCTGTCCGGTAAAGGAGTGGGGGGCGCGGAAAATGCTTACCAGTACATCATCGACAGGGGTTCCGTCCTTGTCAATTATCTGTCCGTAACTGAGCGTGTAGGGGCTTGCGCTGGCAAGAGGATGATTTGATGCAGACTTGAAAATGCTGTCAGTAATGCGAATGGCATCGGGCCCGCTCACACGGACCACGCCAAGCGCACCTCCCTGACGGGTGGCTACTGCGCAGATTGTGTCGTTGATTTGGGTCACGGTTATTTTAGATGCGGTCCAGTACGCTGGTTATGAGATTGTTCATCAGGGGTTTGTAGTCGGTGTTCATCTCCTTGGCATAGCGGTTGGCTATGACCATGCATACCGTCATGGCGCGGTGGCCAAGCAGGGCTGCCATTCCGGCTACGGCCGAGCTCTCCATCTCATAGTTGGTTATGCGGTAGCCTTTGTATTCAAAACTCTCAACCTTGGCGTTCTGATTGGGGTCAGCCAGAGGAGCGCGCAGTACGCGTCCCTGAGGACCGTAGAATCCGTTGCAGGCTATGGTTACGCCCGGTATCATCTTGTCATCGTCAGCCATGATGCGTTGCAGCAGTTCGGGATTGGCGTTTGCAACATAGGGCGCACCTTTCTTGGTTGACCACTCCATGTGGGCAATGAATGCACGCTCAAAATCAAGGTCGCAAACCTGGTCGCGGCCTGCGTAAAAGTTAAGCAGTCCGTCAAATCCTATGCTCTTTACCGAGCACAGGTATGTGCCCAGCGGGGTGAACGGCTGCAGACCGCCACAGGTACCTATCCGAACAATGTCAAGCGTGCGGTGTTGGGGCTTTTCGGTGCGGGTGGCATAGTCTATGTTGGCAAGTGTGTCCAACTCGTTCATTACTATGTCAATGTTGTCACAACCTATGCCTGTTGACTGTACGGTTATACGCTTTCCTTTATACAAGCCGGTTGCTGTCCTGAACTCACGGTTGCTTACCGTACACTCTACGGAGTCAAACATGGCGGCAATGGTGTCTACACGGCCGGGGTCTCCAACCAGGATTACCTTATCGGCCAGCTGTTCCGGCTTAAGATGCAGGTGAAAACATGAACCGTCATTATTGATGATAAGCTCAGAAGGTGCAAAATAGGTACTCATAAGGTTTATCGGCTTAAATAGTTAACTTCGGTTGTGCGGATGTCATTCTCCATCTTTATTATCTGGCTCTCGGCTTTCAGCACTTTATCCTCGTAATCCAGCAGTTGGGTGCGCATGTTCTCCTTTTCCTGCCGGGAGGCATTGTAAAAGTCATTGCGCTGCTTTTCCAGCTTGGCGGCATCGGACTCATATTCCTTTTTTAGTTCAGTCCAACGCTCAAAAAGCTGTGCGGCATCCTTGCTCTGGAATTCGGACAGCTCGTGGTAGGTGGTAAAGTCATCAATCATAAAGGAGAATGAGCCTTGCTGAGCCTTTTCGGCCAGTTCATAGCGGAGTAGGGTAAGGCGCTGGCGGGCGGAACGGACTTCGTTAAGATTGGTCTGGGTCTCGGCAATCGATATGAGTCTTGCGGCCCGATGTATTGCCAGGGTGTCGCCGCCCTCATAATTGTATTTTTGACGTCCCTCGGTGGGTATGAATACGTACACGCATACAGTGTCATCGGACTGGAAACGGTCGGTGGCAAACCAACCCAGGTCATTGGCCTCGTCAATCACATACAGGTAGTCATTGGCCTCACTGTTGAACGGCATTCCAATGTTCTCGGGCTTGAGATACTTGCCAGTCTGGCTGTTGTACCTTGATACGAATATGTCCAGGCCTCCCATTGACTCCTGTCCTGTTGCAGCATAATAAATTGTAATGCCGTCATTCATAAGAAACGGATATCTAAGGTCTCCATCGGTTTCCAGTCCGTTCAGGAGAGTCTCGTCGGTCCAGTTGTCAAAACTGCGGAACTGGGTGTAAAGCCTGTAACGGCCATCATCACCCTGGCGGCTGTAATATACGTTCTGTCCCATCTCGGGCAGGAAAGCCTCGCCGCTGCCCGATACATTCTCAATTACATTGGACACATATGCCAGTGATCCTGTAGGTTCACTCAGGATATACGAGCCAATCAGCTCATCCTTGGCAACCTTAAAGCTGTCAATAAAGCATACCCTTGATGCATTCCTGATCATACGGAACAGAGTCTTTAGGCTGTCCGTCATAGCGGTGATGCGCTCCTCCAATACCGGATCATGCAGTTCCTTGTCGGTCTTTATTCCCTTTACAAACTCCTCCAGATTGGTTATGGCAGGCTGGTAGTCTTCTTTGCTCAGATAGTATTCACCTAGAACCCTGTATGCCTTGTATATCTTTTTTGCAGCAGCTTTTTCAAGATAGGGTATGGCCTTTAATTGTTCGCCGGTTTCCATGCAGCATACGCCGTACCAGTAGTTGCGGCTGGCGTCATCGGGCTTTTGCTTAAGGAATTTGAGCATTATGGGCTTGGCCTTCTCGTAGTTGCCCTGTGAAAAATAGGTGCGGCCCTGCTGTAGAGTCTGCGCGCTTGCTCCCTGGCATACAAACAATAATAATATGGCGAGTTTAAAGTGTTTCATGAGAGCAAATATACGGCAAATTAATTCTATTTGCTACTTTTGCACCGCATTAAAAAATACAGACCGATATGAAAGGAATTGTGACAATATTGCTTCTGGTGGTGTCAAACATTCTAATGACTTTTGCATGGTACGGTAACCTTAAGCTGCAGGAGATGAAAGTGAGCACGGACTGGCCATTGATTCTGGTCATCCTGGCATCATGGGGACTGGCGTTCTTTGAGTACTGTGTCATGATTCCCGCCAACCGCATAGGGTCCGATATAAACGGCGGTCCGTTCAGCCTGGTTCAGCTCAAGGTTATCCAGGAGTGCATCTCGCTGATTGTTTTCTCACTCATCCTGGCCTTCTGTTTCAAGACACAATCCCTTCACTGGAATCATCTGGTTTCGTTTATATTCCTGGTGATTGCGGTATTCTTTGCGTTTTTAAAGTAATTGTTAAAAATAACGTATTTAGTTGATTGTATTATAGATAATGACTAACTTTGGGCCCTGGTTAGTCATATATAGTCCTTAATCCAATTAACTGAATGAAACAAAAGATTCTTTGTTCAATTCTGTTGACATTGCTGGGTTGTATGCCCTGCTTTGCCAACTTTTCTCTTTTAATACATCTTACAGATAGCACGGAGATAGTGTGCAGTCTAGCCAAGAAACCAACAATGACGTTTCAGGACAAGACAATAACCTTGTCTTCGGTTGAAGGTACAGTTGGCCAGTGGGACTTTTCGGATGTAGATTCCTGGAACTTTGCCGATGTAAAGGATGTTAATGCCGTAAATCCGGTTAATGAGGAAAAAGCCCGTATCCTGATAGAGGGTAGCAAGATAACAGTAGTCGGAGTCAATGCAGACAAGATTGCTGTATATGATGCCGGCGGACGCTCATCAGTTACTGTGCCGGATAGTTCAGACGGCCAAATCAGCATCAGCACAGATGGTCTGCCCAAAGGTACTTATATTCTTAAGGCAGGCAATAGTTCCATTAAGTTCCTTGTGCAATAAGCCATGCAGAAAAGAATCCGTTTATTGGCGGCGTTCTGTGTGTTGCTTGTGGTAAACAACAGTAGAGCGCAACAGAATATTTATTTGAACGAGGCTTTTGGCAATTATAACAGAGTTCGCGTTTTCAATAATGTAAATGAGATTGTTTACGGACCGGACAGTTTGACTGTCTGGAGTGATAATAACTCATACTCGTTTGATGTGCCTTCTGTGGGTTCAATGGGGTTCCGGGAGATGGATCCGTGGCGAGCCAGGCTGTTGCCGCAGAATTATTGGGCAGACTTTGACTTTGACATCACTTTTGAGGAATCAGACAAAGAGCGCGTAAGTACGGAACCTATTGAAACAGATCCTGCAAGTGTGCAGTATGATGATTTTGTTGAACATAGCAATTGGAACAAGACAGTCAATATAGTCTATTCTGAGAATGGTGTCTCTGTAACAGGTGATATAGACTCTCTTGACTTGACGATACAAGGTGCACATCTGACAATTGAGACTAAGGCCATTGAAGTAAAGTACATTTTATCGGGAACCAGCAGTGACGCTTGCTTTAAACTGTACAGTGAGCGCAAGGCCTGCCTGGTGCTTAACGGGGTGAACCTTACCAATCCTACCGGTCCTGTCATCAACAGTCAGCTTAAAAAGCGTCTGTTTATTGAACTCCCTGAAAATACCGTCAATTATCTTTGTGACGGTGCGACATATACCAAAGTTAAGGGTGAGGATCAGCGTGGCTGTATTTTTGCCGAGGGAAAGATCTGCATATCCGGCCTGGGGCAGCTCTATATTACTGCCAACAAAAAGTGCGGTATGGCATCGGACAAATACATTCATATGATGGGTGGTTTTATCCATGTGGATGCCAATGCAGAGAAGGGTAAGGCAGTTTACGGTCAGGAAAACGTAATCATTGGAGGTGGCGTGCTCAGAGCCTATTGCAGCGGTTTGGCAGGCAAGGGCGTTACTTCGGACTCATTGTTGTGGATAAGAGGCGGTGTGATAAAGACTATCACGACGGGTGAAGTGGCTTGGGATGATGAAGAAGAGGATTACAGTTCATGCTGCGGAATAAAGAGTAACTGGGATATGGATATTGCCGGAGGTGAGATATACTGCCTTTCAACCGGAACAGGCGGCAAGGGTATCAGCGCCGGTCACTATCTGGAAGTTACCGTCAATGAAAAGACAAAGAAATATTATAACGGCAGCCTTACCATTGCCAATGCCGATATTTATGTTCGCACAACCGGAAAGCGTATTCCTGAGGAAAAACAGGAAGACGGCCACGGCCACAAGGTTGGTGCATCGGCATCGCCCAAGGGCATAAAGTGTATAAACAAACTTACCATAAATTCGGGTAACATCTTTGTAAGAGGTTCCGGTGGCGGTGCGGCAGAGGGTCTGGAATCAAAGAGACAGACCGAGATCAATGGCGGCAAGATACGTTCCTACTGTACTGATGACGGCTTGAACTGCTCGGGTTGCGTAATTAATGACGGTGATATCCTGATATGCAGTTCCGAGAACGATGGCCTTGATGCCGGTAACCTGAAAATGTATGCAGGCAAACTGTATGCAGTGGGTTCGTGGGATGCGCAGATGGGCGTGGATACTGACGGCAAGACATTTGAGATATATGGCGGTGAAATAACAGGCGTAGGTTCACGTAGCTGTACGCCACATGGAGACTGTTCCCAGGCCAGTGTCTGCTTTTATTTGCCTAAGACATATTGCAGCGGTGTAGCCGTGGCCGATGCTGACGGTAATATCATCACGCAGTTCCCAACACCCAATACGTATGATGTACTCTGTCTGTTCTTTACCAATGACCAGATTCAGGTGGGCAAGAGTTACAAGATACTCAGCTACAAGGACTCATTCAACGATACGCCTGTAGTTGAATATGAATTCTCTATGGAAGAACAGTACCTGGAGAAAATAGAGGAGAAATTCCTCACGCTTGGCAGCAAGAAATCAAAAGAGACAACCAAATGAAAAGGCTATTGGTCATAACAGGTGTTATACTGCTTTCAAACCTTGCTTTGACTGCACAGCGCAACTGCGGGTTGTGGCTTAACGAGGTGCCACTAGTGGCTGATACGGCTGCAAGCACTATATACGCTACAATAGAACCTGGTGTAGGCAGCACCTTTAAAGGGACATTGCGTTGGGATGAAAACCGGTTCAGCAGCGTTAAGTTTAATGATACGGTTCTTGAGAATGGCATACAGGGAAATCTGGTAGCCACCAGCTGGATGATGAATGCTGTGAATGAACTGACAATTCAGAATGATGAAAGCCGCCAGTGGACACTCGTATTCAGCACCTTGCCTTTTATCGTAATAGACTGTCCGTTAAAGGAGATGGACAGGACCTACAGCATGACCAAGGGTACCGAGGGCCACAACAAGAAATTCCCTGGTTATGTGAGTGTCATTGATGCCCGATGCCGTACAAAACTCAAGGATTCTCAGGTGGAGGGAATGGCATGTTTCAGTTCCGAGATCAGGACCCGCCTGAGAGGTGCTACTACCGGATCCCAGCCCAAGCAGAGCCTTAACATAGAGTTGGTCAAGGATGGTGAGAGCCAGGATGCCCATCTGTTGGGCTACCGTAAGGACGATGACTGGATATTATCGGCCGAGTATCTTGATTTTGGCCGTATGCGCAACCGCGTACTTATGGATTTATGGACCGCCGTTGACAAGCTGCCGTATGAGACGGATAACCAGTATCAGTGCAATGGAACGCAGGGTGAGTTTGTTGAGGTATTCATAAACGGCGCCTATTATGGAATGTACTGCTTTACGGATAAGATTGACCGTAAAAAGCTGAACCTTAAAAAGACAAAAGAGGCTACCGATTCAGTGCCGGAGGTAACGCGCGGACTGCTTTGGAAAGCAAACTGGGAATGCAGTGAGACATATCTTGGAGGTTATGACACCTTACCCGCCAATGACTCATTCCTTTGGCCATATAAAGCATCTAAGAATTCCTACGGATGGGAACAGAAATATCCCGATGACACAATCACCCAGGCATTCTTTGATCCTATCTGTGACCTGATAGACTTTTTTGACAGCAAGGATTTCAAGACCACATACACTGATTGGCTCTATGAGGATAACGTGATTGACTTCATGCTTTTTATCCAGGCGTTCCAATTGGTTGACAATCAAAAGAAAAACTATTATCTGAGCGTACGTAACATAAACAAGGAAGAAAAGTTCCTGTTTACGCTCTGGGATTTGGATGGTTCCATTGGCCGTATGGCCGGAGGCAGCGTGGCTTCAAGGGATCCCAAACAGATGGCATGGGGTGAGAAACTTGGATATCACCATCTGATTCACGTATTCAAGACAAAGAAGGAGCGTCCCGATGACTTTGCCACAAAGATGAACAACCGTTGGCAATATCTGTCAACCCATGAACTGTCGCTTGAGAATATCAGGGCCCTGATGGAGAAATATGCCGATCTGTTCGTCTCCTCTGGAGCATGGGAGAGGGAGAAGGCCCGTTGGGCTCCGACATACAAAAAAGGTAATGTCAAGATACTATGCCATTTTCAACGAGAAAATGGAATCTGACAAGTGGACTCCCCATGATGAATATAACGAGGAAGAGTATATTAAGGAGAAGACCGTTACTGCCGACGCCCTTTATGTTATTGGCAAGGATGTTACGTCAAAGCATGAGGATAGCAAGGTTACCATGCAGGGGCGTGTCGATCGGGAGATGGTTCAGGGTATCTCATCTATTGACTACGATGACAAACATATGACTGTTGTCCGTGATGACGTGGATCATGAGTATGATATAGATGAAATAAAGGAGGTCAAGACCCTACATACAGGTATTTATCCAACTCCGGCTTTCATTCCGGACAGTCTCAGGAAGTACTTTGATTTTGATACGCGCTATGCTCCTATAAATGAATATACGGTAAACAAGGATACGTCATTTGCGGTTCAGCGTACCATACAGCTCTTTTTTGAGGGTGATGAGGTCAGGCTGAAAGGTAATCTGGACGGTTTCACTGTAACAGTTGACGGCGCTACGGTTTCATTCGTGACTGAACTTGAGGGTGTATCATTCCTTATAGGCGGCAGTTCTGATAAAGGCAAGATCATTATAGACAGTAAGAATGCTTGTAAGGTGGCCGCTTTTGAGGGCGGTGCAATGCTCTCCAGCATTATTGCCAATTGCGACCTGATAATAAATACTCCTTATGCACTGAACTTTTATAATGAAGAGTTTGATGGAAAGTGTATCCACACCAGTGGTGACGTCACTTTTGAGGATGGCAATCTCTATTTCCTTTTGACTTGCAGCGGAACACTTACCGATGCCTCTTTCCCCAAAACCGCGGAGTTAGGTGCACGTGCGGTCCTGGCTACAAACATCAATGTAAACGGAGGTAAGATATGCATTAAGTCAATAGGGCATAATGGCGCCGTTGGTCTGGCTGCAACAGAGAAGCTGTTCATAAACGGTGGCAGAAACTATATTGCAACCTATGACGATCCCTTAAAGATTGGTAAGGACCTGACTGTCAATGGAGGATTTACCTTTACATCAAGTCTTACGAATGACGGGACTGATTCAAAAAGTTCTATTCATATCAATGACGGTTTTATATGCGCATGCGGTCCGCAGGGTGCTGAGGCCGCTTTTGATGTAAAGAGTTTCTCTATTAGCGGAGGAACTGTCATTGGCCTTGCCCACAAGTGTGATAAACCTAAAAAGTCAAACCAGGCATTTTTCTGCCTGGAGTTTAACAATGACATAAAACGATATGTAAAGATTGTTGATGCTGATGGTGGAGAGGTGGCTATGCTTGAGACACAGGCGTATCCTACACAGACAATCTTTTATTCTTCTGCTGCACTTGTAAAGGATGCTGTATACACTATCCTTACAGGTGATACTACGGATACATTGCAAGTAATCACCACTATTACTGCAATTACAGAAAGATAAGTTGTAAAGTGATTATTGGATGACAACAACTTTTTACAGAACAGAGAGCAGAAAGATTCTGTTTGCGGTTTTAATAGCTCTCTTATTGCCTTTTCAGTCTGAAACTAACCTTTTATCGGCCCAAACCGCTGCCTTGCCGGTGCTGCGTGTAAGCTTTGACGGCAAATTCAAGAAGAATATGCCTGCATACCTTAATGGAATGATGCAGTTGACCGATGTTGACGGCTCGGTCATAGAGTTGCCTGCCATATTCAAGACCCGAGGAGCTACAGCCTCAAACTATATGATGAAACCCTCGTTCAACATGAAACTGCGTACGGCAGATTACAGTGAGGAGGTTGATACTACGCTTTTGGGTTTAAGGTCATGTTCTTCGTGGATCCTGGACGGAATGGCTATTGACCGCATTTGCATGCGCAACCGTGTCTGTTTTGATATATGGAATGAATTTTCAAGACTGCCTTATAAAACCCAATACGATGGCCGTTATGGTACAATAGGACAATTTGTTGAGGTATATATCAATGACAACTATTATGGAATATATTGTCTGAATGACCGTATAAACCGCAAATTGCTGGATCTTAAGAAAACAAAAGAGGAGACAGATGGCTCGGTGCAGATACGTGGAGTGTTGTACAAAAGCGGTACATCGGATATCAATCCTCAGGAGAAACCCGGTTATAATGAAGACCTTACGGCATGTGTGGTTTCATGGCATAATGCCTGGGAACTGACTTATCCGGATGAATATGCTTGCCTTGAAGCTTGGGAACCGCTACAGGAGGCTTTTGCCAATGGCAAAAATGCTGAGTATGTAAAAAAATATTTCTATCTGGAGAATCTGGCCGATTATCAGATTCTGATAATGGCTCTTTCCATTGGTGACAACTGGGGTAACAAAAACCATTATTTCTCTATCCGTAACGCAAGTAAGGATATTGATGATCCGGATCCGGCAGAGGCGGATAAACGTCGTATCGTGCTTATTCCTTGGGATCTTGATACCAGCCTTGGAGGCAGATATGATGGGGGATATTATGATGGCAATTATTCTGCCTGGACATTAAAAAGCATAACCAGTAATGCCCTTTATCCCATATCGGCTGTAATAGGTGATGATGAATATAAGGCAATTCTCAAAAAACGCTGGATTGAAGGACGTAGAGGAGCGTTTTCGGTAGAATCAGTAAAGGCAAAACTTGAAAAATACCGTGACCTGTTCTTAGAGAGCGGTGCATGGCAAAGAATGGTCAATTATTTTGATAGCTCAAAAAAGAGCAAGCCTAAATATGTAAATGACCTGGCACGTGAGATAGAACTGATAGAGCAGTGGTATGAGGCCCGTTTCCGTGAGATGGATGAGTACTTTGGCATAAAGAATTTCAAAAGCGTAGTAACAATGCCGGATTCTCAAGAGGAAGCAATAAATGCCACCTACTATGACCTTATGGGCCGTGGTTACAAAGAGATACCCAAGAGTGGGGTATATATCTATAACGGATATAAAGTGAGGATTGAGAAATAAAAAATGTGGAATTGGGGATGTTCCCAATTCCACATTTTTCTTTTCTTAGATAAGTCTTGAAACAATTTCTTTACTCAAAAATAGTATATTACTGATGCAGTGAAACTGTTCAGGTTAAAGTCAAAACTATGCACCGGATTGGGAACGTTGTTTTCGGTAGAACGCAAATAAGATAAGCCTCCCATGCTGAAACGCACACCTAAAGGTGTATTATTTGACCTATATTCAAAATTCAGCAGGTTAAGACCTACACCTATTGAATGGGTAGTTGCACCCGTATGCCATTGTTTGTATCCTTCAACGTATTGAGATGGTTCGGAATTAAAAAAACCTACACTCAGTTCAGGAACATAGTATAGGTGTGGTATTACTGACAAATGGTAGCCAAACGTCAGTTCTGCACCCAGCATCTTCAATTTGGTATCAGACTTCGCATTTACATTTGTGTAATAATTGTTTTTAGTTCCTATTACAAAACCCACTTCAACACTTATGCCTTGCCCGTCATTGTTAGGGCAGACAATATAACCCAAGCCCAAACTTGCGCCGATAGTAAACTCATCTTGTGACACAATGTTATTTTTTTCCGAGCCATCTCTTGTTGACACTGAGGTATATCGGAACGAGCCATCAACAAAGGCGTACGGACCCGAACCTTGAGCTTTAGCACTAATACTAACAAGAACACACAACGCCATTAAAACCGGCAGGAAACTCTTATTCTTCATATATATTATTTTGTTTACGGTTTAACTACAGGACGCACATTAAGGCAATTACTTCTATTATTATGAGTCAGTAAACCCCAGACATTGCTTCTCGCTGAGAATGCAATAGATGATGGCATAGCAGAAAGAGTTCTAGTCCAAAAAAAGGCCTGATCCCAATCCAAATATTGTCCACCCGAATACCATCCGGCTATCGGGACTGTTATGTAGTTGCCATTAATCTTACTGGTATATCGTACAACCTTTTGGCCGTCAATTGTCAGAACACGGCTTGTGCAATTATCATTCAGCTCCTCAATATCGCTTTTATCAGGTATATGCCAGGGAGCGCCCCACTTAACAGTTGCAACATCATCCTCAGGCTCAAGTACAAGCTTACCATCGGTCATATTGTATTTTGAATAATTGATAGTGGTGTTTACATAATCAATGTCACCTACTTTCATACCCTCAGTTATCAATTCTTCTAACTCACCCCAACAATAAAAACCACCGGGTTCCAATGGGGAGTGTGCCCCAACATTGCAATTGGCCCACATTACAGATAATCCCAAATCAACATATTGCATTCCGTTTACCTCTTTAAGCGCTAGTGTGGAAACCTTAATCACATCACCGTAATAAGCCACAGATTTATTATTCAACGAGAGACATACCCTGCAATAATAATCGCAAAATGGCTTTAGGGATTTAAATTCAAACTTGCTTTCCCATTCATAGCTTTTGATAGGCGCTACTCTAACGTTCTCTGAGAATGTGTCATTTTCAGAAAGCTCAAGACTACAATCATATCTGTTGATACCGGCGCTTGTCATGTCAATACATTCACATTCTACCCCTAAATTGATATTCATCGTCCCCAGTTCCATAACAGAAACATGCACATAGTCATTTACATCTAAATGCGGCATTGTTATAGAAACAATTTTCCCTTCTTTGATTACATGAGTAAACTGGTTAACATATCTGTTTCCGTATTTATCACAAATATAATATTGGTCCCCCAAACTCGAATCATCAACCAATACCAACAATGCACGGACATAATATGTTGAATCTGGAAATAATTCACCCACATATCCCATAACAATGAAATCATCAGATTTAGAGCGACCAATAACAACCTTGGTAGATGAACGGAAAAGGCTGTCAGTAGAGTACTCTATCCCACATTCATAATTTTTCAGGTTGTTTTCATACATTTCCTTGGTTGGCCAGATTTTACAGATAAAGAAACAAGCATTTATCCCAACCATACTATAAGATTGTATCTCGGCTTCAGGTTCCTCATAAAAGAAACCGTTCTTTTCATCACCAAAGCAGGAATCAAGGAATAAACTGCCAACAAAAACTGCCAACAAAACTATAAAATTCAATCTTTTCATTCCCGTATTATTCAGTTAGGAAAACTATACATTGCAAATCTATTACAATCATTAATAATACATTGATTTTTTGTGCAATTTCATACATGGGTGTATGAATTTTTGTTAACAGGCACATCAAAACAAAACCCCGACAACGTTTTGCTGTCGGGGTTTATTTTACTTGGTACAAATGGAATCCTTATTTCGAAAGTGATTCGTGCATGCTGGCGGCAGCACGGCGTCCGTCACCCATAGCCAGGATTACGGTAGCACCTCCGCGGACAATGTCACCACCTGCAAAGATTGTAGGTATTGATGACTGCATGCTCTCGTTTACGGCGATGGTGTTCTTGCGTCCAAGCTCCAGACCCTCGATTGACTTGGGTACTATGGGGTTGGGTGATACACCTACTGCAACGATTACCATATCTACATCAACTGTGATGGTCTCGCCTGTGGGAACCGGGCTGCGGCGGCCGCTTGCATCGGGCTCACCAAGTTCCATCTTTTCAAGGACAGCCTGCTTAACGCGGCCGTTCTCATCACCTATGTAGCGGATGGGGTTGTGCAGGGTCATGAACTCTACACCCTCCTCCTTGGCGTGCTTGACCTCCTCAAGACGGGCGGGCATCTCCTCCTCACTGCGGCGGTAAACGATCATGGCGCGGTCGGCACCCAGACGCAGTGCGGTGCGGACAGAGTCCATAGCGGTGTTACCGCCACCTACAATCATCACGTTCTTACCGAATATGATAGGAGTATCGGCCTCCTTGCTGGATGCATCCATCAGGTTAACACGGGTCAGGTACTCGTTTGATGACATTATATTGATAAGGTTCTCACCCTCAATGCTCATAAAGTTGGGCAGACCGGCACCGGAACCTACAAATATGCCCTTGTAATCCTCGGCCTCAAGTTCCTTTACGGTAATGGTCTTACCTACAATGCAGTCCTTAACGAACTTGACACCCATCTTTTCAAGGTTCTCAATCTCAACGTCAACAATCTTGTTGGGCAGACGGAACTCAGGAATACCGTACTTGAGCACACCGCCAATCTCATGCAGGGCCTCGAATACGGTTACATCATAACCGAACTTGGCCATATCACCTGCGAATGACAGGCCTGAAGGACCTGAACCGATGACAGCGATCTTCTTGCCGTTTGATGCAGCTACCTCAGGAATTGAGATGTTGCCGCTCTCACGCTCGTAATCGGCAGCAAAGCGCTCCAGATAACCGATTGCAACCGGCTTTTTACCCATCTTAAGATGGATACACTTGCTTTCGCACTGCTTTTCCTGCGGGCATACACGACCGCAAACGGCGGGCAGGGCGCTTGTGTGCTTGAGCACCTTGGCAGCAGCCAGATAGTTGCCGCGCTCAATATTCTTGATGAACGAAGGTATCTCAATGTTTACGGGGCAGCCCTCCATGCAAGAGGGATTTGCGCAGTCAAGGCAACGCTTGGCCTCCAGGAGTGCCTGCTCCTCAGTAAGACCCTGGTTAACCTCCTCCTTACGGCTGTGACGACGGTAGTCAGGTGCCAGCTCGTTCATCACGCAGCGCTCAATGGCTGTGCGGTCCTTGGGTTTCATTGTGCCGCGCAGGTCAACTCTCCACTGGGCGTTGCGGTCGGTCAGAACCTCGATGGGATCAACGTTGGCGTTGGCGTTGGCTTTGGCGTTGGCTTTGGCATTGGCGTTGGCTTTGGCATTGGCGTTGCTGTAGCAGTAAGCCTCCTCGAGTTTCTTCATCTCCTCGCGCTCAATCTCCTTGAATGCGCCCATACGCTTCATCATACCGTCCCAGTCAACCTCGTGACCGTCAAATTCCGGACCGTCCACGCATACGAACTTGGTCTTGCCGCCTACGCTTACACGGCAGGCGCCGCACATACCGGTACCGTCAACCATGATGGTGTTCAGGGATACATCGGTCGAGATGTTATATTTCTGTGTGAGCAGGCAGCAGAACTTCATCATGATGGCGGGGCCGATGGCAAAGCACTTGTCAACCTTCTCTCTCTGGATTACCTGTTCCATACCTACAGTTACCACGCCCTTGTTACCGTATGAACCGTCATCGGTCATGATGATGGTCTCATCGGCATACTGGCGAACCTCATCCTCAAGAATGATGAGCTCCTTGGTACGACCTGCAAGAACGGCAATTACCTTGTTGCCGGCCTCCTTGAGAGCCTTGATGATGGGGAGCATGGGAGCTGTACCTACAC
This sequence comes from uncultured Bacteroidales bacterium, assembly GCA_902760965.1. Taxonomy (GTDB): domain Bacteria; phylum Bacteroidota; class Bacteroidia; order Bacteroidales; family Bacteroidaceae; genus Colenecus. The sequence goes on from CACWIN010000002.1 coordinate 77,548, forward strand.
CGCCGCCGGCGCAGAGTACAGTGCCGAACTTTTCAATGTGGGTAGCCTGGCCCAGAGGACCTACAACGTCGGTAATGTAGTCACCCTCGTTAAGAAGGCAGAGCTTGTTTGTTGAAAGACCGATGCGCTGTACTACCAGTGTGATGGTGCCGCGCTTTACATCGGAGTCAGCAATGGTAAGCGGAACACGCTCACCTTTCTCTCCTATGCGGATGATTACAAAGTGACCGGCCCTGCGTGATCTTGCAATAAGAGGAGCCTCCACCTCAAACTTGAAAACGTTCTCTGAAAACTGTTGTTTGGATACAATCCTGTTCATATTTTGTCTATTTTCTCTGCAATCTGATTTTTTGTCGCGCAAAGTTATCAAATTAAAGTTTTTTGTGATTATATTTGTGTAATCTATTTTTAACAAAGGACGTATATTTTGCATTTATTTGCAGAATAGTTGGATAATAAAAAAGTATTTATACAGAATCAATGAGTTATCTGCGTTTTGACAAGACCTTTATGACCAACCTGGAGGAGACTCTCCCCAGGGAAATACTTCGTACCAACAGGTCGGGTGCTTACCATTGCACTACAATTGTTGATTGCAACACCCGCAAGTATCATGGTCTTCTGGTGGTGCCGCTTCCGGAACTGGACAATGAGAATCATGTCCTTATTTCATCGCTTGACGAAACGGTCATCCAGCATGGTGCAGAGTTCAATCTTGGCCTGCATCAGTATTGGGGATACAATTTCAGTCCCAAGGGTCACAAGTATATACGTGAATTCAACTGTGACAAGGTTCCAACCACAATCTACAGGGTGGGAGGCGTGCTCCTTAAGAAAGAAAAACTGTTTGAGCATAATGAGAACCGCATACTTATACGGTATACTCTGCTTGACGCCCATTCCGATACCACTCTCAGGTTCCAGCCATTCCTGGCTTTCCGCAGCGTGCGCCAGTTCACCCATGAGAACAGCAACGCCCGTCGCGACTACCAGATGGTGGAGAACGGAATAAAGACTTCAATGTATCCGGGATATCCGGAACTGTATATGCAGTTCAGCAAGGAGAATGAATTTGTTTTCCGTCCTGACTGGTACCGCAAGTTTGAGTACTCCAAGGAGCTGGAGCGCGGATATGAGTTCAACGAGGACCTGTATGTGCCCGGTTACTTTGAGATGCCCATCAAGAAGGGTGAGAGCATAGTCTTTTCGGCAGGTTTGTCGGAGGTTAAGACCAAGGGACTTAAGCGTACGTTTACGGTCGAGGCAAATGACCGCACCCCGCGTGACAATTTTTATCACTGCTTAAAGAACGCAGCCCATCAGTTCCATAACAAGGCCGGAGGACATCATTACATACTTGCCGGTTATCCATGGTTCAAGTGCCGTGCCCGTGACCTTTTTGTATCCCTGCCCGGACTTACGCTTTCAATCCGTGAAACCAATGAGTTTGAAAGTGTAATGTATACGGCTCAGGAAGCAATTCGTGCTTTCATAAAAGGTGTGCCTAACGACCTGCAGATTTACGAGATGGAGCACCCCGATGTATTCCTTTGGGCGGTTTGGGCCATACAGCAGTATGCCAAGAAGGTGTCAAGGGAGCAGGCGTGGAACAAATACGGCAAGATACTTGTGGAGATGATGGATTTCCTAAGGCATAACCGTCACTACAATTTCTTTGTTCACAGCAACGGTCTGGTACATATAAACGGTAAGGAAAAGGCCGAAACCTGGATGAACTCCACCGCCAACGGCGTGCCGGTCATTCCGCGTACGGGCTATGTGGTTGAGATAAACGCCCTGTGGTATAACGCCCTTATGTTTGTGGCCGACCTGACAAAGGAGTTCGGCAAGCCGGATTATTCAAAACGCCTGGAGTCACTTGCCGCACAGGCAGGAAAGTCTTTTGTAAAGACATTCCTTAACCAGTACGGTTATCTGTATGACTTTGTTGACAAGGATTCACCTGACTGGAGCGTGCGTCCCAACCAGATATTCGCTGTGGCGCTGGATTATTCGCCGCTTGACCTTAAGCAGCAAAAAGCCGTGGTGGATATTGTGACCAAGGAGTTGCTTACTCCCAAGGGCCTGCGTTCACTCAGCCCCAAGAGCATGGGTTACAATCCCAACTATGTAGGTCCTCAGCGCGAGCGTGACTACGCATACCATCAGGGTACGGCTTGGCCATGGCTGGCAGGATTCTATTTTGAGGCATACCTTAAGGTGTTCAAGCATAGCGGCCTGTCATTCGTGGAGCGCCAGATGATTGGATATGAGGATGAAATGACATCGCACTGCGTGGGTTCACTACCGGAACTGTTTGACGGCAATCCGCCGTTCAAGGGCCGTGGTGCCGTATCTTTTGCCATGAATGTGGCCGAGATACTGAGATCTATCAAGATGATAAATGAATTTGAATAAATAGATATGAAAGTATTGATGTTCGGCTGGGAATTCCCGCCCCATATATTGGGCGGATTGGGAACGGCCAGCTATGGATTGACAAGAGGACTAGCCAACCAGGGGAATGTGGACATCACTTTCTGCCTGCCAAAACCATGGGGCGATGAGGATCAGAGCTTCATGAAGATAGTTGGTATGAATACCGTTCCTGTTGTATGGCGCAACCCCGACAACAGTGTGCTTAAGGTGCGTTATCCGTGGATGGACAGTGAGGACTATTATCGTTTCCGTGACCATATCTACTCCGATTTCAGCAATCTTTATACCAATGACCTGGGTTGCATAGAGTTTTCGGGCCGTTATCCCGATAACCTTCATGAAGAGATTAACAACTACTCTATTGTGGCCGGAGTAGTGGCCCGTACCGAGCAGTTTGACATAATCCATTCCCATGACTGGCTTACATATCCTGCCGGAATACACGCCAAGCAGGTAAGTGGCAAGCCGCTTGTAATTCACGTTCACGCCACCGATTTTGACCGTAGCCGCGGCAATGTGAACCCAACGGTTTATGCAATCGAAAAGAACGGCATGGATTATGCCGACCACATAATGTGCGTGAGCGAGCTTACCCGTCAGACCGTAATAAACAAATATCATCAGGATCCGCGCAAGGTATCAACCATGCATAATGCCGTTGAGCCGCTGCCGCAGGAAATCCAGGATATAGTACCTCAAAAGAAACCGCATGAGAAAGTGGTTACTTTCCTGGGTCGTATCACTATGCAGAAGGGTCCTGAATACTTTGTAGAAGCAGCAGCCCTGGTTCTGAGGCGTACCCGTGATATCCGTTTCTGCATGGCCGGAAGCGGTGACATGATGAATGCCATGATTACCATGGCGGCCGACCGCGGCATTGCCGACCGTTTCCATTTCCCTGGATTCATGAAAGGCAAGCAGGTGTACGAATGCCTCAAAGCCAGCGACGTGTACATAATGCCTTCGGTATCGGAACCCTTTGGAATATCCCCGCTCGAGGCAATGCAGTGTGAGGTTCCCACCATTATTTCCAAGCAGTCCGGTTGTGCCGAGATTCTGGAAAAATGCATCAAGGTGGACTATTGGGACATCCACGCAATGGCCGATGCCATTTACTCCATATGCAACTACCCGGCGCTCTACGAGTACCTTAAGGTTGAGGGAAAGAAAGAGGTAGATGCCATCACCTGGGATAAGGTGGGAGAGCGTATCCTGACACGTTACAAGAAACTGTTGGGAATAAAATAATGTTGAATAAATAAAGAATCAGGATATGAAAACAATCTGTCTGTATTTTGAGATTCATCAGATAATACATCTCAAGAGGTATCGTTTCTTTGACATAGGTACGGACCATTATTATATTGATGACTATGCAAATGATACAAGTATCACAAACATAGCCCAGAACTCATATATTCCGGCCCTGAACACCTTGATTGACATGGCCCGCAAGAACCAAGGCGAATTCAAACTGGCTCTTTCACTGTCAGGCGTAGGTCTGGAGCAGCTGGAGCGTTATGCTCCTCAGGTAATAGACCTGTTGCAGGAACTGGCCGGCACCGGATGCGTGGAATTCATTGCCGAGCCATACTCCCACGGTCTGGCATCGCTTGCTCCCAATGCCGAGCAGTCATTCCGTGACGAGGTAAAGCGTCAGGTTGAAAAGATAAACCAGCTGTTTGGCCAAAAGCCCAAGATTTTCCGCAACTCCAGCCTTATCTACGATGATGAGATAGGCAGCATGGTTGCCGATATGGGCTTTAAGGGTGTATTGACCGAGGGTGCCAAGCATATCCTTGGTTGGAAGAGTCCGCACTACCTGTATCACTGCGCCCTGAATCCAAACCTCAAGGTTCTTACCCGTGACTACAAACTGTCCGATGACATAAGCCTGCGTTTCTCCAACTCATCATGGGAGGCATATCCGCTTATGGCCGACAAGTACATGGACTGGATTGCCCAAAGCCCCGAGGAGGATGGCGTATTCAATATCTTTATGGAACTGTGCGCCCTGGGTATTTATCAGCCTCTCAGCTCCAATATCCTTGACTTTATAAGTAATCTGCCGGCTGCTGCCAAGGAGCGCGGAATTGGATTCCAGACCCCGTCGGAGGTAATCAAGACTCATAAGTCCGTTTCGGCCATTGAGGTTCCTTATCCAATGTCATGGACCGACGAGGAGCGTGACGTAAGCTGCTGGCTGGGTAACGTTATGCAGCGTGAAGCTTTCAACAAGCTATATTCAATAGGTGAGCGCGTAATACTGAGCAATGACAAGCATATCCGTCAGGACTGGGATTACCTGCAGGCCAGCAATAACTTCAGGTTCATGACCACCAAGAACAACGCTGTGTCAATGGATCGCGGAATATATGAGTCGCCTTACGATGCGTTTACCAACTACATGAACATTCTTGGTGATTTCCTGCAGAGAGTCAACTGGGCTCTGCCGCTGGATATTGATACCGAGGAACTGAACGCCTTCCAGACCACCATAAGCAATCAGGACAAAAAGATTCAGGCTCTTGAAAAGCAGGTGGCTCGTCTTAAGGCTGCGGCCGAAAAGCCCAAAGCCAAAAAGTGATTGGGAATAAAAAAACCTTGCGATCCGCAAGGTTTTTTTATTTTCAATCAGAATCTGGATTTGATTGTCTTGATCTTGATCTTGTTGTCAGGCCCGCCAATAAGTTTTACCTGGCGCAACCTAAGGTCCATCCTGAAACTTATCACCTCGCTCTGCGATGTTGCATCGGCCTTAACCGGAACAATGACAACCTTGTCCCAATCCGGATGAGTGGCGGCATAGGCCTCTTTTGCGTTTAATGTAATGTTGTTGTCAGTTATCCAGGTGGCGCGGTCCGAGTATGCCTTTTCAACAAGAGCCGCAATATTATCAAAGGAGTAGGTGCCGTATGCCGAAGAGTAGGTGGCTACGTACGATTCAATCTTGTCAACCCCATTGTTCCTTGCAAAAAAGTCTTTCAGTTTTTCTTTCCTTACAAGAACCACGTTAAGCGGTGCGCTGGGCTTGTACGGGTCCGAAGGCGTGTTGGCCGATGAAAGCTGAAGCTTGGCGGCATTCAGGACCGTCTTTTCGTCTTTCATTTGGTCTATGGGGAGCGTAATCTCGGTCAATATGCCATACGGGCTGCGGATCCATGTGAATCCGGTCTGGGCCAACTCGTTTTCAAGGCCTGTCCATTTGATTGTATTGATTTGTACAACCTCACTGTTGCCTACAAATTCAAGCTTGGTTGTCTCTAACTGGTCGTTGCCTTCTTTGTCTTTTGAAATGGAGCGGCAATAAACTTCAAAAATTGATGACTCTATGTAAAAGACAGTGCCGTCACCTTGGGAGCATCTCACGTAAAAGCCCTTAAGGATGTTCTCCATAAATGCCGTGGAGTTGGCAAAACAGCTTTTGCCTCCAGGCTTGTTGTAATAGGTGTCCAGGACCCTTTCGGCAAGCGTGTCGGGAAGGCTTATGGAAACATATGGGTAAAAACTCTCTGAATTCCGGATTGAATCGGGGACCTGCATGTTCCAACCGGACAGTGTGGCTGTTGCGAGAGGAGCCTGAGTCAGGTCGCAGAACTTGGAAGGATCAAGGTTGGGGTAGTACCTTACGTCAGGATCAATAATCTTGTTTAAGGGGAACACCTCAATCTTGATTATGTTTGTTGGGTCACCAAAATACTCCGAGTAATGAAGCTTTAGGTTGGCATAGCACTTTTTGCCGTCTCCAAGCTTCTGTATGAACCAATCGGGGAACTTAAAGTTGCCGAATCCGTATGCCGAATCGGGGAATGTATAATTCTCCAGGCAGTTCAACTGTGTAAGATACGAACCCTGGTAAGTTGCGCCGCTTACAGGCTCCGTGTATCGGCCTAGATTGTATTGTGCGGTTGTTACGAGCAATGAATCGGGGCAGATTATTGAACGTGATGTTGCAAAGCATGAATCATCGGTTACGGACAACTCATCGCCCAGGGGAATCAGAGAACTTCCAAGCCCCGAGGTATTGTCATCACAAGATAAAAGCAACAGTGCCGATAAAAAGCTGAAAGCCAGCTTTGAGATTTTCATAGGACAGCGTAGTGTGTCAGATTTTGTTGTAGAAATCATTAATGACCGATGCTTCCATTGTAGTGGCATCGCCCTCTATTACAGGTTTGCCGTTTTCTTTGGCATATGAAAGCAACGAGCCGTCAACATTCATGGAGTTGCCAATTACTCCGTCCGAAAAGTCTATGGCTTTTTTCATGAGGGAGTTAAAGTCAATGGGAGTCTGGAAAGAACCTTCATCGCCGGGTTTCATGTCCTTGGTGAGCAGGATCTCGGGATATCTGGGGCTGAACAGTCCGTTGAATGGCTTGTCATAAATTGAATAGACAACCTTTGAATCACGGAAAGCAGGCTCTTCCTTATATGCAGTCTTTATGTACAGCGGAATAAGTGCGGGGAGCCATCCGTGGCAATGGATTATATCCGGATTCCAACGCAGTTTCTTTACGGTCTCAAGTACGCCGCGGGCAAAGAAAATGGTGCGCTCGTCATTATCCTGATATTCAATGCCGTCCTTATCGGATTCCTGAAGACGGTTCTGGAAATAGTCATCGTTGTCAATAAAATAGACCTGAATCCTGGCCGATGGCAACGATGCTACCTTGATTATGAGCGGATGGTCGGTATCATCAATGATCAGGTTCATGCCTGACAGACGTATAACCTCGTGCAGCTGGTTGCGGCGTTCGTTAATGTTGCCCCACTTGGGCATGAAGGTACGGATATCGTTACCCAATTCCTGGATGCTTTGAGGCAGCTGCCTGCAATAATCCGCCATTGGAGACTGAGCCACGAAGGGCGTAATCTGATCAGCAATGATAAGGATTTTCTTTTCGCTCATAGAGTGTAACTTTCAATTAGTATGCAAAGATACTAAAAAAAAACATGATTTTGGCAAGCAGATTGGCTTAAACTTTTGTAATCCCATAAATAATCACTTATTTTGCGGACTTTTTCAACTGTATTATGATTAAGATAATTACAACTGTCAAGGAACTTAAGGAGACCCTCAAGACACGCCGCGGGCCAGGAAAGACCATCGGTCTGGTTCCCACAATGGGCGCTCTTCATGAGGGACACGCTTCGCTGGTACGTCGCAGCGTAGCCGAGAATGACATTACCGTGGTGAGCGATTTTGTTAATCCTACCCAGTTCAATGATAAGAATGACTTGATGAACTATCCGCGCACTATGGGCGCCGATTGTGAACTCTTGGAAAAGGTTGGCGCTCAGTATGTTTTTGCCCCCACAGTGGACGAAATGTATCCGGAGCCTGATACCCGTCAGTTTGATTTTACTCCGCTTGACAAAGTTATGGAAGGTCCAAGCCGTCCCGGTCATTTTAACGGCGTGGCCCAGATTGTAAGCAAGCTTTTTTACGCAGTTGAGCCTGACCGTGCATATTTTGGCGAGAAGGATTTTCAGCAGCTGGCCATTATCCGTGAGATGGTACGTCAGCTTGACCTTAAGATAGAGATTGTGGGCTGTCCCATTGTCCGCGAGGAGGACGGAATGGCCCTGAGCTCACGCAACATGCTGCTCAGCAAGTCCGAGCGCAAGTTGGCTGCAAACATATCACGTACGCTTTTTGAGAGCCGTTTTTACGCTCGTCATCATACCCTGGTCTCAACCCGCAAGTATGTAATTGACACCATCAATTCATACGACGGCCTTGAAGTTGAGTATTATGAGATTGTTGACGGCCGTACGCTTCAGCCCGTTGACAACTGGGATGCTACCGATTACATTGTAGGCTGTGTTACCGTACACTGCGGTAATGTTCGCCTTATTGACAACATTAAGTATAAGGAATAATGTTACTGACAGTACTCAAATCCAAGCTTCACCGTGTAAAGGTGACCGATGCCAATATCAATTACATTGGCAGCATAACTATAGATGGTAACTGGATGGATGCGGCCGGCATTATTGACGGTGAGCAGGTTCATGTGGTGGACGTTACCAACGGCGCCCGTCTTGTAACATACGTTATCCGCGGCGAACGCGGTTCCAAGTGCATATGTCTTAACGGCGCTGCCGCCCGCCTGGTGTCAATAGGTGATAAGGTAATAATCATTGCTTACGCTCAGGTCACTCCCGAGGAAGCGAAAACGTTTAAACCTATAGTTGTGATTCCTTAGTTTTACGTTGGCGTTGGCGTTGGCTTTGGCCGCCATCCGGCGGGTATAAAATAAGAAGTGACGGATTTTTCCGTCACTTCTTTACTTTCGGACCATAGGTCCGCTTTGATAGCCAAAGCCAACGCCAACGCCAAAGTTATTTACCCAAGCATGGTGAGCAGGATGCCGGCGGCTACTGCAGAGCCAATCACACCTGCAACGTTGGGACCCATGGCATGCATGAGCAGGAAGTTGCTGGGGTTCTCCTCCTGACCAACCTGCTGCGAAACGCGGGCAGCCATAGGAACGGCCGATACGCCCGCGGAACCGATAAGCGGGTTGATCTTTTCCTTTGAGAACAGGTTCATCAGCTTAGCCAACAGGATACCGCCTGCGGTACCGCAACCGAATGCCACAATACCCATGGCAAGAATCATCAGCGTGCGGATGTTCAGGAATGATGCTGCCGTAGCGGTAGCACCAACGGTGAGACCCAGGAATATCACTACAATGTTCATGAGCTCGTTCTGCATGGTCTTGCTCAAGCGATCCACAACACCGCACTCCTTAGCCAGGTTACCCAGCATCAGACAGCCAATAAGCGGGGCTGCATCGGGCAGGATAAGAGCCACAATGGTGGTAATGGCAATCGGGAAGATTATCTTCTCGGTCTTGCTAACCGGACGCAGCTGGCTCATCTTGATGGCACGCTCCTTTTTGGTTGTAAGGGCACGCATGATAGGCGGCTGGATAACCGGAACAAGAGCCATGTAAGAGTAAGCTGCAATGGCAATAGGACCAAGCAACTGCGGAGCAAGCTTTGATGTCAGGAAGATTGATGTAGGACCATCGGCACCACCTATTATACCTATAGAACCGGCCTCGGCCTCGGTAAAGCCCATGGCGTTGGCTGCAAGGAATGTAAGGAATATGCCCAGCTGAGCGGCAGCACCCAGGAGAAGGCTCTTGGGGTTGGCAATCAGAGGTCCGAAATCGGTCATGGCACCTACGCCCATGAATATAAGGCAGGGATATACACCGGCCTTTACGCCAATGTAGAGAATATCAAGCAGACCGCCGTGGCTCATAATTGCGCCATAGCTGTGATAGTAGGGGCTGCTTTCGTCAAGGAATGCTGTCCAAAGCTCTGAGTGGTACATATCGGCACCAGGCAGGTTGGTAAGCAGCATACCGAATGCGATGGGGAGCAACAACAGCGGCTCGTATTGCTTCTTGATTGCCAGGTAAAGCAGGAAGAAACTGATGATCAGCATCAGTCCCTGTTGCCATGACAGGTTCATGAAGCCCATCTTGCCAAAAAATTCAAGAATATCAGCCATTTCTTTTTCTGTTCAGTGTTATTGAAATGATTGATTAACCCAGAACAATCAGCAGGTCATCCTGCATTACGTTCTGTCCGGCGGTTACGGCAATCTTGGTTACCTTACCGTCGCGGTCAGCCATAACGGCATTCTCCATCTTCATGCTCTCAAGTGTAAGCAGGGTATCGCCCTTCTTTACGTCCTGACCCTCGGATACAAGAACCTTGATGATTGAGCCGGGCAGGGGACTGGTTACCTTGTAACCGCCTGCGGGAACGTCGGCTGCCTTGGGGGCTTCGGCCTTGGGAGCCGGAGCTGCCTTGGGAGCGGGTGCTGCTGCAGGTGCGGGAGCGGCAGCGGGGGCTGCTGCAACGGCTGCGGTCTCAAGCTCAAGCAGCTTGTCGTCCTGCATAACGTTCTTGCCGGGCTCTACAAAGATACTCTTTACGGTACCGTCGGCCTCGGCGCATACGTTGTTCTCCATCTTCATTGATTCCATGGTCAGGAGCACATCGCCCTTCTTTACGGCCTGTCCGGCCTTGACCAGAACCTTTACTATAGAACCGGGCAGTGGTGACTTTACTGTCATTACGCCTGCGGGACGGGCTGCGGCGGGTGCTGCCGATGCAGCGGCGGGGCGGGCAGCTACGGTGGCAGCCTGCTCCTTTTCAATCTCTACCTTGTAGGTCTTGCCGTTCAGTGTTACCTCGGCAAAGTTGTCCTCAAGTTCATTTACGGCAGCATTGTACTGCTTGCCGTCTATGGTGAATTTGAATTCCTTCATACTGTTGCTAAATTAACGATGCAGATTGTTCATTCCGTAGAGCTTTGAGGTCCAACCTGAGCGCTCTACTCTCTTTATGTGAATCTCGGTAGGCTCAACATCGTGTACGCTGTTAAAGTACAGATGCAGGGCCATTGCTATTGCAGCCAGATCATCATCGGCCGATGAAACGGCGGCTGTAGCCTGGGGAGCGGCGGCAGGAGCGGCTGCTTTAGGTTCGCTTGCCTTGGGGGCCTTATTGAATGCATTGCTTATTACTGCGCCAAGCAGCTTAAGAATGAATATAAGAACCACCAGCAGGCAGATGACCATACAGAAACCTACGCCTGTAACCATCCACACATGAGGCCAGTTTATTGTGAGTAATATCATAATGTCCGGCTTTTAGAGTGGAATGTTGCTGTGTTTCTTGAGCGGGTTGGTAAGGCGCTTGCTCTGCAGCATCTCAAAGCCGCGGATAATGCGTGCGCGGGTAAACCTGGGCTCAATTACATCGTCAATATAACCGCGGTTGGCAGCCTGGTAGGGCGAAGCGAACTTGTCCTTGTAAGCGGCCTCCTTTTCGGCAATGAACTTTTTCTTTTCTTCGGGATCCTCAATAGCCTTGAGGGCTTTTGCCTCCAGTACGCCGACTGCACCGCTGGCGCCCATTACTGCAATCTCGGCATTGGGCCATGCGTAGCAAAGGTCACCGCGCAGCTGCTTGCAGCTCATTACGATGTGGGAACCGCCGTAAGACTTACGTACTGTTACGGTTACCTTGGGAACGGTAGCCTCGCCGTAAGCGAACATGAGCTTTGCACCGTGATCAATGATACCTGCATACTCCTGACCTGTTCCGCAAAGGAATCCGGGAACATCGACCAGGGTAAGGATCTGGATGTTGAATGCGTCGCAGAAACGTACAAAACGTGCGGCCTTGCGTGAAGCGTCGCAGTCAAGCACACCTGCCAGCCAGTTGGGCTGGTTTGCTATGATACCGGTTGAGCGGCCGTTAAAGCGGGCAAAACCGCAAATCACGTTCTTTGCAAAATCCTTGTGAACCTCCATAAAGTCACCATTGTCCACTATTGAGTAGATAATGTTCTTCATGTCGTAAGGTTTGTTGGGATCATCGGGAACCATCTCGTTCAGGGCATCCTCCAGACGTGCGGGGTCATCGGTGCACTCAACAACGGGAGCCTCCTCCATGTTGTTCTGGGGAATGAAACTGATCAGACGGCGAACCTCCTGCATGGCCTCCTCCTCGGTGGCTGCAACAAAGTGTGTTACGCCTGACTTGGTGGCATGTACGCGAGCACCGCCAAGTTCCTCGACCGATACGTCCTCACCGGTAACGCTCTTTACTACCTTAGGTCCGGTAATGAACATGTATGAGTTCTGCTCGGTCATCATGATAAAGTCTGTCAGGGCAGGGCTGTATACGGCACCGCCGGCGCAAGGACCGAATATTACGGATATCTGGGGTATTACGCCCGATGCCAGGATGTTGCGCTCAAAAATCTCGGCGTAACCGGCCAGTGCGCAGGCACCCTCCTGGATACGTGCACCACCTGAATCGTTCATACCGATAACGGGAGCGCCCATCTTCATGGCCATATCCATTACCTTGCATATTTTCTGTGACATGGTCTCTGACAGAGAACCGCCTATGACTGTTGCATCCTGTGCGAATACAAATACCAGACGACCGTCAATTGTACCTGAACCTACGGCTACGCCGTCGCCCAGGAACACCTTCTTTTCCATACCAAAGTCGGTGCAACGGTGTGTCAGGAACATGTCCACCTCCTCGAATGATCCCTCGTCAAGAAGCATGTTTATGCGCTCACGGGCAGTGTAGCTGCCTTTTGCGTGATGCTTCTCGATTGCTTTCTCGCCGCCGCCGGCCATTGCCTCGGCACGCTTGTCTACCAGCTTCTGAAGCTTGCTGTTATCCATTTCTATTTATTGTGTTTATTTGGGTTGTTCACAAAGTTCTGTCAGCACGCCGCATGTGTTTTTGGGATGCAGGAAACCAATCATAAGGTTCTCGGCACCCTTGCGGGGCTGTAAGTCAATCAGGCGAATACCTGCTGCCTCGGCTTCCTTAAGGGCCTCGGCTACGTTCTCAACATTGAAAGCAACGTGATGAATGCCACCCTTGCCGCCGTTCTTCTCAATGAACTTGGCAATTGTTGATTCAGGGCAGGTGGGTTCCAGGAGCTCTATCTTAACCTCGCCAACCTTAAAGAAAGCGGTCTTGACTTTCTGGTCTTCAACTACTTCGATGTTATAGCACTTGCTGCCTGTAAGAAACTCAAAGAACGGCATTGTCTCCTCAAGTGAGGTAACGGCTATGCCCAGATGCTCAATGTGTGTAGGTTTCATAATTGTTTTGTAATTGTTGTTAGTTACTTGTTTGATGTATTTGTTTCTGTTTAGGAACACGGAGTACAAAGGTATAAATTCTACCTTATAGTAAAAAGGAAAAGAATCTTAAAAATGGCACAAGAATACGTTTCGCGATAATTCTGCGTTATTACATAAATGAGCAGATTAGCCGTATTCTGTTTTATGTTGTGCTGCATGACGAATGTCGTGCAGGCACGCCGTGTTTATGTGTACGGACGCATTTTTGATGAGGCCGGGGAGCCGGTTGAACTGGCTACGGTCAACGAGGAACACACCTTGCGCTCTGCAATGAGTAACCTTAAGGGTGAGTATTCCATGAACCTGAGCACTCAAAGCGATACCATAAAACTGGTTTTCAGGATGTTGGGGCACGAAACGCAACGCCGCACGCTCATTGCCGGCCAGGACACCATGAGGGTTGACGTGCTTTTGCCGTCATCAAACTACACTTTGGGTAATGTTGACATTAGCGCCAACCGCCGTCAAACCAACGGAATGCAGAATATAAATGCCGATGGCATCCGGTTCAATGCCGATGCAAACGGCGGTTCAGTGGAATCCATAATAGCGACCCAGGCCGGAGTAAGTACCCATAACGAACTTAGCAGCCAGTATAATGTCCGCGGCGGAAACTTTGACGAGAACAGCGTGTACGTTAACGGGACTGAGATACTGCGTCCGTTGCTTGTGCGTGGAGGACAGCAGGAGGGACTGAGTTTTATAAATCCCGATATGGTGGAATCCATCAGTTTCTCTACCGGAGGTTTCAGCGTGGAGTACGGCGACAAGATGTCATCGGTCCTTGATATTACGTATCGCAAGCCGCGCAAGTTTGAATCGGTCCTGAGCGCCAGCCTGCTGGGTGCCAGCGCTTATGTAGGAGCCGGCAATGACAAGATAAGTTTTTCGGGCAGCGTAAGATACAAGACCACAAAGTATCTGCTGGGCACTCTTGATACAAAAGGCGAATACAACCCCTCTTTTACCGACTACCAGACCTACATATGCTGGACTCCAAATGCAAAATGGGAGTTGGGGCTGATTGGCAACGCCGCCGTAAACAACTACAACTTTACTCCCAAAGACCGTAACACATCGTTCGGCACATCCCAGAATCCGCGCACGTTCAAGGTCTATTACGAGGGTTGGGAGAAAGACCGTTTCAACACCCTGTTCGGTGCGCTTGACATTAAGCGCAAAGAGGATAATTCGCAATACAGGTTCAATCTGTCGGCATTCCAAAGTCTTGAAAACGAATCGTTTGACATACTGAGCCAATATTGGCTGGACGAGAGCGGGGCCGATAACAGTCTGGCAGTAGGCTCTTTCATGCAGCATGCCCGAAACCGTCTTAAATCGACCGTAATTACGGCATCGCTCAAAGGCTCGCACACATGGGACCGTTTGGGCAGCATAGGCTGGGGACTGGAATACCGGCACGAATCTGTCGATGACAGTATGCGCGAATGGGAAATGCGTGACTCGGCCGGCTACACCTTACCGTACACACAGACCGGTCCCATGCAGATGATCTACTCGCTCAAATCCAATCACGGCATATCAAACAACAAAGCGGCGGCCTACATCCAAGACACTTACCGTTTTACAACATCGGTCGGTTATTTTACCATGAATGCGGGAGTCAGGGCTTCGTGGTGGAGCTGGAACAACGAATTGACCGTAAGCCCCAGGCTGATGGTGGGATTTACGCCGTCTTTCAATGACGATTTTACATTTCGCTTCTCAACAGGAGTATATTACCAGACCCCGTTCTACAAGGAGATAAAAGACACCGTAAATACCGGAGGCATATATCAGGTCAACCTTAACAAGGATATCAGGTCACAGCGTTCAATACAGTTCGTATTGGGTGCCGACTATGACTTCAGGGTGTTTGAGCGTCCGTTCAAGTTTACCACCGAAATATACTACAAAAAGCTGGACCGCCTGATTCCCTACAACCTGGATAATGTAAGGATTGTTTACTACGGAGAAAACTGCGCATACGGTTATGCGGCAGGAATTGACATGAAACTTTACGGCGAGTTTGTTCCGGGTACCGCATCGTGGCTCACGTTCTCTATCATGAGCACAAAGGAGAACATTGGAGGCAAGTGGTTGCCACGTCCTACCGACCAGTTCTACAATCTGTCACTCTACTTTACGGACTATTTTCCACGCCATGACAACTGGAAAATGTCATTGCGATGCTCACTGGCCGACGGTCTGCCTTTCGGTCCCACCCACAGCGGGCGCGAGCAGCAGGTGTTCCGGGCTCCCGCCTACAAGCGTGTTGACATTGGCCTTTCCTATAAACTGTTTGATTACAGCAAGCATCCTCACGTATACGGCAAGTCAGGATTTTTCAAGGATGTCTGGATGGGCGTGGATTGCCTGAACCTGCTGGGTATTAACAACGTGAACTCCTACTACTGGATAACCGATATCCAGAACACCCAGTTTGCAGTGCCCAACTATCTGACCGGGCGGCAGTTCAATCTGCGCTTCATCGTGAACATGTAAAATAGTATTTTAGGGTCTGTCCTCCTTGTACCTTTTTTCAAATTTATCCATATATTTGTGGAACAAAGTGGTATGATGTTCCAATAAGCTTGATGTTATGAAAAGAATACTCTTTTTGTGTTTCTGTCTGTTCTGCAATATCTGTGTATTTGCGCAGAGTAATATGAATGATGAGGTATACCTGAAAGACGGATCCGTAATTCGCGGTTCAGTCATAGGAACCGAACCGGAGATATCGGTTATAAGTTCCATTGAATATGGCCATGTGTTTACTTTTGATAAGGATGAAGTGATAAAAATAGTAAGAGGAGAAGATGTAATTCTTGATACCGGTTTAGGACCCAGATATGTTGGACACAAATCAGTTTTGTTGGCTTACGTTTTTTCTTATGTGCCGGGATTGGGTCATTTTTATTTGGGCGATAAAAAAGACGGCTGGAAAAGACTTGGTTGGGCTGCATGTTCTGTCGGCTTAATTGGTTTGGGAGGATCGCTTCTGGAAAAATTTGGATCCGGGGGCTTGTTTTTTATGGTGATTGGTGGTGGTATTTATTTTTGCAATTGGGTTTATACCGTATTTGACGCAATTATTCTAGCTTCTAAGATTAATGCCAATAACGGCTATCTTACATTCAATCTCCCAAAAGGAATGAGTTTGGGGGTAGCTCCTACGCTTACCTGTTCCCAACCTTCGTTTTCATTTGAATCGGCTTATAGTCTCAACGCCGGATTGGGGCTCAGATTGACTTTCTGAAATTCTTAGTATATTCGCAACAAATTATTGAGATATGGAAAAGTTCAGCGACCTTATAGCCAACAGGCGCAGTATGCGCAAGTTTACGGATCAAAAACTAACAGATGAACAGAAACGCACAATACTGCGTGCGGCACTTATTTCACCTACGGCAAAGAACAACCGCGGATGGGAGTTTGTGACCGTTGAGGATCCCCAAATGCTGGAAAAACTCTCCAAATGTCGTGCCATGGGATCCGGATTCCTGGCCGAGGCGGCGTTTGCCATTGTGGTGCTGGGCGACCCCACCAAGACCGATTGCTGGATAGAGGATTGCGCCATAGCCGCCATTGATATGCAGCTTCAGGCCGAGGATCTGGGTTTGGGCAGCTGCTGGTGCCATATGCGCGGGCGTGCCGATGCCGATGGCAAGACAACCAAGCAGACCCTGATGGAGCTGCTGGGTGTGTCGGAACAGTATGAGCCTGTATGCATAGTGGGCGTAGGTTACAAGAATATGGAGCGTAAGCCCTACGAGGACGACAAGATTGAGTGGAGCAAGGTTCACTGGGGCAAGTTCTGAACATGAAGATTGCGCTGATAGGAGCAGGCCGTGTGGCGTCATGCATGGGACCCCGCCTTAAAGAGGCCGGGCATACCGTAACGGGCGTTTACAGCCGTACCTTATCAAATGCACAGCAGCTTGCGCAGGTGCTTGACACACAGGCTTTTGATAACTTGGAGTCAATACCTGAGTCCGATATATATCTGACCATGCTGACCGATGATGCCCTTGTAAGACTGGCGCCTGCCATAGTAAAGGGTAGGGAAGATTCCCTTTTTGTGCACACCGCCGGAAGCGTATCAATTGATGTGTGGAAAGATGCCGGGGCAATCCGATACGGAGTTCTGTATCCCATGCAGACATTCTCAAAAGGAGCATGCATAGACTGGCCGGATGTGCCTGTTTTTGTTGAAGGTTGTAATCCTGCATGTATGGATGCAGTCACAAAACTGGCACATGACTTGTCAGGAAACGTAACTCCACTAAGCTCAAAGGGGCGCAAAAAACTGCATATAGCAGCTGTGTTTGCATGCAACTTTACAAACCGCATGTATGCCATAAGCGAGCAGCTGCTGGCAACCGAGGGTGTACCTTTCAGCGTGATGCTTCCGCTGGTACGCGAGACCGCCCGTAAGGTTGAGAGCATAAAACCGCATGACGCGCAGACCGGCCCCGCCGTACGCGGAGACCGCAAAGTAATAAGTGAACATCTGGAACTGCTAAAGGATTATCCTGAATTTGCAGAACTGTACAGACTGATTTCGATTGACATAAACAGTGACCTGAAATGATAAACTACGACCTTAACTCTATCAAAGCCCTGATTTTTGATGTTGACGGGGTGCTGAGCAAACCGGTAATGAACCTTTCGCCGAGCGGTGACCCGGTGCGTACCGTAAACGTAAAGGACGGATATGCCATGCAGCTGGCCGTTAAGATGGGCCTGCACCTTTGCATCATTACCGGAGCGCGTGTTGAGGAGGTCCGGAAACGCTACGAGGGACTTGGCATAAAGGATGTGTACATTTGCTCAAGCATAAAGATAAATGACTTTAACAGCTTTGTTGCCAAGTATGACCTTAAGCCCAATGAGATTCTCTATATGGGCGATGACATTCCAGACTGGCAGGTAATGAGCAAGTGCGGATTGCCATGCTGTCCTGCCGATGCATGCCCCGAAATCCAAAAGCTGTGCAAGTATGTATCGCCCTATAACGGAGGTGAAGGTTGCGTCCGCGATGTGCTGGAGCATGTGCTCAAGGTACAGGGTAAATGGATGAAAGATGAACACGCATTTGGCTGGTAACCCTATGGAATTCCCCTATAAGATCATACTTGCTTCAAACTCGCCCCGTCGGCGCGAATTGCTGGCCGGGCTTGGACTGAACTATGATATTCGCATTATTAAGGGAATTGACGAATCGTGGCCACAAGACCTTAAGGGCCAGGATATTCCAATTTACATATCAAAAGAGAAAGCTGCTCCATATAAGGCAACAATTGCAGGCAACGAACTTGTAATTACAGCCGATACAATAGTCTACGTGGACGGTCAGGTCCTGGGCAAACCAGTTGATAAGACCGATGCAAAGCGTATGCTCCGTCTTATTTCCGGCCGCTGGCATGAGGTGATAACCGGCGTTACGCTGATGACCGCTGTACGGGAACACAGTTTTGCAGTAACCACCAGGGTAAAGTTCTGCGACCTGACGGACAACGAGATAGGGCAATACGTTGAGAGCGGAATGCCCATGGACAAGGCCGGTGCCTACGGTATTCAGGAATGGATAGGATATGTGGGTGTAGAGGCCATAGAGGGCAGCTATTTCAATGTGGTCGGCTTGCCGGTCCAAAGACTCTACCGCGAACTTATATCTTTCTGCAACCAATAACAATTAAATAAAAGTCAATATGAAAACTAAATCACTTCTACTAACCTTAAGTGCTGTCCTTTCCGGTCAGTTGTTTGCCCAGAATCCTATTGTCAGCACAGTGTTTACCCCCGACCCCGCACCGTTTGTATATGGTGACAAGGTCTATCTCTTTACCGATCATGATGAGGACGGCCGCAACCGTGACTTCAACATGAAGGACTGGATGCTGTTCAGTACCGAGGATATGGTGAACTGGACCTATCTTGGTACCCAGGTGACTACATCAACTTTCAAATGGGCCCGTCAGGGACAGCGTGCATGGGCTTGCCAGGGTGTGGAGCGCAACGGAAAGTGGTACTGGTACGTTTGCTGCAACAAGGCAACAGGCGGCGATGCCCTGGCTGTTGCCGTAGCCGATGACCCTCAGGGACCCTGGACCGATGCAATAGGCGGCCCGTTGGCCGAGGGATTCGGATTCATCGATCCCACTGTATTCATTGATGATGACGGCCGTGCATACCTGTTCTGGGGCAACAAGGGCCTCTGGTACGGAGAGCTTAATGATGATATGGTATCATTCAAGAACGGCTGGCAGGAGGTGCCCGGTTACCATGATCCCGAGTGCTTTGGTGAGCTTCAGTCCAAGATGAACTGGGCCAAAGGCCAGAATGAGATGATGACCCAGTATGAGGAGGGCCCGTGGGTGATGAAACGCAACGGTACATACTACATATCATACCCCGCCGGCGGCGTACCCGAGCACATGGCATACTCCACCGCTCCCACCATAAACGGCCCCTGGACATACCGTGGCCGCATCATGGATGAGGCTGAGAACAGCTTTACCATACACGGCGGAAACATCACTTTCAAGGGACGTGACTTTATGTTCTACCACAACGGCGGACTGCCCGGTGGCGGCGGTTACAATCGCTCAGCCTGCGTGGAGGAATTCAAGTGGAACGCCGACGGCACATTCCCGTTCATCCCGTTTACCAAGGATGGCGTTGTCACTCCCGTCAAGAACCTGGATCCGTACACCCGCGTTGAAGCCGAGACACAGGCAGAGTCCCGTGGACTCAAAGTTGACCGTCGTGCAGGCAAGGATCACTTTGTGACCGATATTGATAACGGTGACTGGATTCGTGTCCGCTCAGTTGATTTCAAGGATTGCGGTCAGAAGGCCGTAGTGGTTGTAGTGGGAGAGCAGAAAGGAAAAGGTACCATAGAGTTCTACGTTGATAATATGGAGGGAGAGCCCTTCTGCAAGGTGCCGATAAATACTGATAATGCCGGATTCCGCACCGCCGCTTTTACATACCTGATTGATACCGATGTACAGGGCGTGCACGATGTATATCTCAAGTTCAGCTGTGAGACAGAGAAACCGTTCACACTTGACTGGTGGCAGTTCAACTCACATGCCAATATGCCCGTTGTCCAGACCCGCTTCACGGCCGATCCCGCACCTGTGGTAATTAACGGAAAGGTTTTCCTGTATACCACTCACGATGAGGACGGAGCACGCGGATTCCAGATGTTTGACTGGCTTTTGTATACATCGGACGATATGGTAAACTGGCAGGATCATGGCGCAGTGGCATCGCTCGATGACTTTAAGTATTATGACGGCAAGAACGGCGCCTGGGCAGAGCAGGTGGTCGAGGCCAACGGAGCATATTACATGTATTGTCCTATTCACGGACACGGTATAGGCGTACTTGTGGCAGATTCCCCTTACGGTCCGTTCCATGATCCGCTGGGTGAGCCCCTGGTATGGCAAAAAGAGCATTGGGATGACATTGACCCCACCGTGTTGATTGATGATGACGGTCAGGCATATATGTACTGGGGTAATCCTAACGTATATTCGGTCAAACTGGGCAAGGACATGATTTCGCTTGCAGGCCCTATTGTAAAGCATCCCAAAATCCAGGACTATCAGGAGGGTCCCTGGATATGGAAACATGACGGTCATTACTATCTGGCGTTTGCATCGACCTGCTGCCCCGAGGGTATAGGTTATGCCATGAGTGACGGTCCCGAGGGTCCCTGGGAATACAAAGGACACATAATGGACCACACCGTGCGTACCCGTGGCAACCATCCCGGCATTATTGAGTACAAGGGCAAGAGCTATGTGTTTGGCCTTAACTATGACGTGATGCACCTTAAGACATTCGCACATGCCGAGCAGCGTTCGGTATCGGTTGCCGAGATGCATTACAACCCGGACGGCACCATTCAGGAGGTTCCGTATTTTCTGGACAATGTAGTGGAGCAGGTCAAGCCGTTTGATCCGTATCGTCAGAACGGTGATGCAAAGAGTTACCGCGTTGAGGCCGAGACCATGGCATGGGGATACGGTCTAAAGACCACACGCACAGGCGAGGAGGATAACGGCCAGAAAGATTTTAATCCCACCAACATGTATGTACACGACATTGACAATGGAGAATATCTCCTGGTCCGTGGAGTGGACTTTGGCGCAAAGGGTTCCAGAAAGATGCAGGTATCCGTAGGTTCCGATGGGATAGGCTGCATTGAGGTTCATCTGGACAGTCCTGACGGCCCGTCAGTGGGAGTGATTTCCATTTCTCCTACAGGCGGAAAGACTGTGTTTGAGACATTCAGCACAAAATTCAAACCCCAACGCAGGATTAGGGGCGTTCATGACCTGTATTTTGTATTTACAGGAGTGGGTAGGGACCTGTTTACCTTTGATTGGTGGCGCTGTAAATAATATGGAAACTATTATTTGCAAACAAATAACATAATGGTTAACTTTGGCGCAAATAATAAGTGTAAGGACTAAATCATTTTAGATTATGAAAAAGATTTTTGCTATAGCTGTTCTCGCTTTCAGTGTAATGTCCGGTTTGTCGGCTCAGAACACTCTTACAATTCATCAAAAGGATGGACAGCAGTTCAGTTACGGATTCGGCGAAAAGCCGGTTGTAACGTTTACCGATAATGACCTTATTGTAACTACTGCCAATGAGAACGTAAAGTTGACTTTGGCACTTACATCGGTTGAGAAGTTTACGTTTGACAGCAATGAGACAGCAGTAAATGATATTAAGGACAATGCTCAAAAGGCATCAATAAGCCTTGATGAGTACTCTGTTTACATTGCAAATGTCAAGGAGAACGCAGTGGTTTCACTGAGTTCGGCCGATGGCAAACAGCTCCAGGCGTTCAAGGCCGGTGCCGACGGAACGGTATCGTTCAGCATAGCCGATCTGCCCAACGGAACCTATATCATCAGTTCTGAGAACCTTTCGGTCAAGATTCAGAAAAAGTAAGTTCGTTCAGGCTACTAAATAAAAGAGGGGATCTTTTGGGGTCCCCTCTTTTTTATTTGATTTTATTTGAGCAAGTTGCCTAACAGTGAACGGGTCAGGGTTCGGGTGGCTGTCGATGTGGCACTGCCTATTGCCTTGTTTGCAATGCTCTTGCCATCGGTCTTGGTTTTGGTCTTTTTGCCTGTAACCTTGTTGGCCACCTGAGTACCCACGCTACGGCTTACCGATGCTATGGCCGCTCCTATGGTTGCTGCCAGGATCTTGGAACCCAGGCCGCCCGATTTCTTTTTCTCCTTTGCGGGCTTTTCCTGGCGTTTTGGCTCCTCTTTGGCTTGAACTTGAACCTGCTGTTGCTCCGATTGGGCTAACAGGACCTCGAATGCGCTCTCGCGGTCTATTACGCGGTCATATTTGCCGTACAGCCTTGAAGCGTTGATGCATTGCTTGCGCTGTGACTCCGTTATGGCGCCAATCTGGCTTAAAGGGAACAGAATCCTGGCACGCTGCACCATACCGGGTACGCCCTTTTCATCAAGGAACGATACCAGTGCCTCGCCGGTTCCAAGCTCCATTATTGCATCTTCGGTCTTGAAAGCAGGGTTGGCACGGAATGTCTGGGCTGCGGTACGAACCGCTTTCTGGTCTTTTGGCGTGTATGCACGCAGGGCATGCTGAACACGGTTGCCCAATTGCCCAAGTATGTTCTCGGGGATATCGGTCGGGCTTTGTGTTACAAAATATACGCCTACGCCCTTGCTGCGGATAAGCCTTACAACCTGTTCTATCTTGTCAACCAGTGCCTTTGACGTGTCCTCAAACAAGGTGTGAGCCTCGTCAAAGAAGAACACCAGACGCGGCAGCTCCAGATCGCCAACCTCGGGCAGCTGGGCATACAGGTCCGACAGCAGCCAAAGCAGAAATGTGGAGTATAGTTTGGGGTTCATCATAAGGCGGTCAGCCGCCAGCACGTTCATTACGCCGCGGCCGCCTTCGGTCTGCATAAGGTCAAATATGTCAAATGACGGTTCGGCAAAGAAAATCTCGCCGCCCTGATTCTCCAAAGTAAGCAACGCCCTTTGTATGGCACCTATGCTCACAGAACTTACGGTTCCATATGTAGTGGTCAGTTCCGATGCATGCTGTGACACGTAGTTCAGCATGGAACGCAGGTCTTTCATGTCAATTAGCAGCAGCCCGCGTTCATCGGCCACACGGAATACTATGTTCAGAACGCCTTCCTGTACATCGGTCAGTCCCAACAGGCGGGATAGCAATTGCGGTCCCATATTTGATATTGTGGTGCGCATGGGGTGTCCCTGCTGGCCAAACACATCAAAAAAGCGCACCGGGCATTTTTCAAATTGAGGGTTGTCAATTCCAAACTCAGCGCATCGCTTTTCTATGAATCCGCTCATGGCGCCCGGCTGGCTTATGCCGCTCAGGTCACCTTTCATATCGGCCATAAAGCAGGGTACGCCTGCCTGGCTGAACGTTTCGGCCAATACCTGAAGCGTTACTGTCTTACCGGTACCTGTGGCTCCCGCTATAAGACCGTGGCGGTTGGCCATCTTTCCGCAAATTGAGACCGGTCCCTCCGGACCGTGTGCTACATATAGTCCCTTGTCGTTGCTGTACATGTTGTTTGTTTTAAAATGAGGCCATTGGGGACGGTTCCGTTTGGCTCGTTTTTAACAAACGAGCCAAACGGAACCGTCCCCAATGGTACTATTCTTGTTGTTTGTTGTAATCGGCGCACAGGTGGTTCATTGCGTGCATCAGCTTGTGAATGTAAACAAGCGGTCCGATGCCGAACAAAAGCGAACCAAAGAATGCCCAGCCCCAGAATGTGCCGGCGTTGAACTGATAGGGTATTTTTCTCCTTATAAGTTCATTACCTATTCTGCTGGATATGTTGTTGTACCAAATCAATGGAACAATTCCTAAAGTAAGCCAACTGAAGATAAAGTATACAAGGCAATAATGCATTGTGTTTTTACCGTCATTCTTTGAGGCAATCTGGTTGATCTCGGTCGAGATGTGTGACATTACTACAATACCATAGATATTGAAAGTAATCAGGGAGAGGAAGAAAAACTTGGCTAGTCCTCGGTTAGTTCTCAAAATTTGCATTGTTCAATCCCTTATTCGTGTCGGGCGCAACTTTTAAAAAAAACAATGTGCGGATAATCCGTGAAAACAAAGTTAAGACTTTTTTTCGAAAAGGTACCATTGGGGACGGTTCCGTTTGGCTCATTTGTTAAAAACGAGCCAAACGGAACCGTCCCCAATGGCCTCACTTTACTATCGCGATGCTAATCTCGTAGAGGAGGTAGATGGGAAAGGTGACGATGGTGAGGGTAAATACATCGGTGGTGGGGGTGATGACGGCCGCGATGATCAGGATCGCCACGATGGCGTGTCGGCGGTATTTTTTCATAAAGGCGGCATCAATTATCCCCAGTTTGCCCAAGAACCAAGCCAGTATGGGAAGTTCAAAGAGTATGCCCATGAGCAGGGTCAGGGTTATGAGCAGGTCTGTGTAGGATTCCAGGGTGATTACGTTTGGAATGCTGGCGCTAACCTGATATGTGCCCAGAAAACGGAAAGCCAGCGGAAATATGACCAGATAGTCAAGCACTATTCCGGTCATGAACAGGATGTATGACCAGACAATCACTTTAGTGGAGCTTTTGCGCTCGTTCTGATGCAGTGCCGGCTTTACAAATCCGAACAACATATAAATGGTGTAGGGCATAATGACCACCAGACTTACGTAAAACGCCATTTTCATGTGAATCATGAACTGGGCGGTCAGGGTGGTGCTGAAAAGGTCAACGCTAAAGTCCTGCAGGGCCGATGCATCAACGCCAAATGCTGACGCTGCCGCAACAATCCAGCGATAAAGCACAAAGTCCGATGTACTTGGCGCAAGAATGAGCCTGAACAGAGGCTCCTTAAAGCAGAATGCAACAATGAACCCCACCACAGCCACGGCGAGGACGCGCAGAATGACATCCCTGAGAGCGTCCAGATGATCCCAGAAAGTCATTGGCTTGTCATCATTGGCAGCCATGACGGACCTGGGCCGGTTACTTGGATTCTGAATCGGTTTGGTTGGATTCCTTGGCGGGTTCATCGGGAGTGTTGATCTCTTTCTCAACATCCTTCATTCCCTCCTTGAAGCTCTTTACGCCCTTGCCCATGCTCTTCATGAGATCAGGTATGCGCTTGGCTCCGAACAAAAGCAGGATGATAAGAACTATGAATATTATCTCACCGGTTCCAAGACCTAGTAAAAGCGGATAAAGTTTCATTGCGTTTGGTTTGTTGTAATATGCAAGTTTTTGCGAAAGTAATCATATTTGCTCAATATGCCGGAATGTGCTCTGTTTTTTTTTGTTTCAAGGGGGCTTTTTGGAGCTGTGCGGATTGCAGGAACCGCGGAAAATGAGTAATATTGCACCTTAATAAAAATAACATCAATTACATGGATAAAGGCAATTTCTTTATTACCGGAATACAGCAGATAGGAGTAGGTACCACATCGGTCTATGACGCTTGGAAATGGTACATAGATATATTTGGAGTTGATATCCGCATACTTGAGGATGATACGGTAGCTGAGCGTATGCTTCCTTATACAGGCGGTCAGCCTCAAAAGCGCCATGCCGCAATTGCCATGAACCTTCAGGGCGGCGGCGGTTTTGAGATATGGCAGTACTCTGACCGTAAGCCCCAGCCGGTAGATTTCCAGATACAGGTAGGAGACCTGGGCATATTCTGCGCCAAGGTAAAATGCCGCAATGTGGTAAAGGCCCACGCTTATGTAAGCGCCAAGTGGGATAAGGTAAGTCCCATAGTTACCGCTCCCGATGGTTCCAAGACATTCTACATTACAGATCCTGCAGGTAACTGGTTCCAGGCAGTCCAGGATGACTACCTGCTGCTTGATGAGGGTAAGGATTTTGGCGGAATGTTGGGTTGCATGATAGGTGTTACCGATATAGACAAGGCTCTTAAGGTGTATTCCGATATACTTGGCTATAAGGTCAAGGTATTTGATGTTAAGGGTAAGTTTGATGACCTGGCACCTCTGGCTGGCGGCAACGGTGAGTTCCGCCGTATGATGCTCAAATGGAATGAGCCCAACAAGGGCGCTTTTGCTCCCATATTCCCCACCGGTTACATTGAGCTGGTACAGAGCCTGGACCGTGAGCCACGTAAGATATATGAGGGCCGCTATTGGGGTGATCCCGGATTCATCCAGATTTGCTATGACGTAACCGGCATGGATGAACTGGCCAAGTGGTGCGCCCAGAACGGTCACCCGTTCACCGTTGACAGCTGTCCGGACGGCAAGGTGTTCAACATGGGTGATGCATCGGGCCGTTTCACATACATTGAGGACCCTGACGGTACTCTGATAGAGTTTGTTGAAACATACCGCATATCGGTAGCCAAGAAACTGAACTGGTACATAAGCCTTCTTAAGCGTAACCGCGAAAAGCCGCTCTCCAAACTGCTTTTCCGTGCCATGAAAATGAACCGCAAGAAATTCTAACCACCTTTTAGCTTATGGGAAATCTTATAGATCTGATAAGGTCCGATGCCCGATACGAGGACTCGCTCAAAGCCTGCATGAACTGCGGAATCTGTACCGCCATTTGTCCGGCTGCAGAGTTTTATGACTATGACCCCCGCCGCATTTGCGATACCGTACAGCGTGGCGACGAGGAGCAGGTTGAAAAGCTTTTGCGCGAGGATACCATATGGTACTGCGGCCAGTGCATGTCATGCAAGCCCCGTTGTCCGCGTGGCAATGTGCCTGGTGCTGTAATCAATATCCTGCGTAAGGTGTCACAGGAGATGGGCTACTACAAGGAGAGCCGTATGGGACGCCAGCAGGTGGCTCTTATGGCCGGAATAGGTAACAATATTCTGGAGATTGGCTACTGCGTACACCCGGATAAGGTACGTCCGGAAATGCATCCCGAGCAGGGACCCGCATGGGAGTGGTACATAAAGAATATCAAGGAGGTGGCTCCAAAATTCGGTGCCAACTATCATGGTAAGGGGGCCGGTGCCTTGCGTGAGATTTGCCCTGAGACCATGGAGGAACTGCGCAACATATTCAAGGTTACGGGCGGAATGGATTTCCACGATGCCATATTAAACGGCGGAAAGGATGATTGACTTTGGATTTGCCATAAAGCAGACCAGGCAGGAAAACCTGGATAAGGTTTCGCTTGAAAAGTATCACAAACTGCTGGATCTTACGCCTTCGTTCAAGCGCTGTTTCCAGTGCGGCAACTGCAGTGCCACATGCTCGGCACGACAGTTTACCGATTTCAGCATACGCCGCGTACATACATCGTTCCGCCGTGGTGAGTATGACGGACTGGCCGAAGAACTGCGCAAATGCATGCTTTGCGGCAAATGCACGCTGGTATGCCCTCGCGGAGTTAATCTGCGCTCGCTCATTATGAATATGCGTGAAATACTTGATGAACCCCAAAAATCAGGAAAGCAATGAAGATACACGCATATCCATATAATGACTTTGTCATACCGTTCCTGATAGGAACCATTCTGCTCTTTTCCATTATCATATTCAAGTATGTAAAGTGGATAAGGCGTTTCAGCGATGAGCAGAGAGAGATAATAAGACACAACTGGTTCTCATGGAAGATATTCCCCGCCATATGGGAAATGTTTCGTGAGGGCCTTATACATGTGCGCATAATCAAAAAGAATGTCCTTCTGGGAATAATGCACCAGGCATTTGCCCTGGGCTGGTTCCTACTTATTGTGGTGGGCGCCATTGAGAGCCGCGATGCGTTCTTTACCATGCAGCATGAGCAGTCAATTGATTACTTGCATGAACTGGAGCAGCAGAACGGATGGTACATACGTACAACCGGTGAGGACAAGAACCCGGAGTTCCTTAACCAGCGCCGTTACCGCGTGGAGACCGAGGGTGGTATAGCCCGAATAGACTACAACCGTCCGTTCTACGTAGGCATATTCTACCGTTATTTTGTACACAAGGCACCTGCATCGTTCCGTAAGCATAAAGGATATGCCGATACAATGGATGCCTTGCTCCTGTACGTTTTCCTGGGTCTTACAATGGCCATGATAAAGATATTCTGGTCCAAGATCCTGGGAATGCGCCGTACCACCAAGCATACCCTTGTGGACAGGTTTGCCAAGTTCTCGCTGTGGATGATATTCCCGCTGCGTCTGCTGGCCGAATCGGTTACCGCTTGTCTGTATGGTAACGGAGGATTCTTTACCCAGGCGGTGGGCAACCTATTTGACCCCATGATAGTTCGTGGTATGGAGACATCGCTATGGATGTTCTATTCGCTCATGCTTGGCGTGTTCTTTGTAACCATGCCGTTTACCCGTTACATGCATATCTTTACGGAGCTCCTGCTTATATATTTCCGTAAGATAGGAGTAACCGAAGGTCCCCAAAAGACCGGATATACATATTTTGAGACCAACGCCTGCTCCCGTTGCGGCGTATGCATATCGGGCTGTCCCATGGATAAGGTGCTTGAGAATCACGAGATTCAGTCAGTATATCTTATACGCAGCCTGCGTAACCAGGAGCGTGGCAGCCGCCTTAAGATGATTGCCGATAACTGCCTTATGTGTGACCGATGCACGGTTGACTGCCCGGTTGGCATTGACCTTAGTGCTTTGCGCCGAATGACACGCAACAAGGGTAAGCTGGATACTAAAGGCAATTACAAGTATCTGTCCAAGCGACAGGCTCCGTTCAATGCAATTGGACGTGTGGCATATTTTGGCGGTTGTATGTCACATCTTACTCCGGGTATTACGGAGTCCATGGAAAAGATATTCAATGCTGCCGGACAGAAATACTGGTACATGGACAGGCAGAGCACCATATGCTGCGGACGTCCGCTTTTGCAGCAGGGATTCCTTAACCAGGCAGCCGACCTTAGGAAAAAGAATACCGATATGATTGTCAAGTCAGGTTCAACCATGCTTGTTACATCGTGTCCTATCTGTTACCAGTCATTCAAGAAAGAGTATAACCTGGACATTCCTATCATGCACCATACCGAGTACATTGATATGCTCATTAAGCAGGGTAGGATAAAGGTCCGTCATGATGACCGCAAGGTTTCATATCATGATCCTTGTGAACTTGGCCGTGGCTGCGGAATTTATGATGAACCACGTAATGTGCTTGGTGCAGTGACCAACCTGCAAAAGACCAAGTTCCAGCGTGAAAAGAGCGTATGCTGCGGATTCAACCTGGGCAATACAAAGCTTAGCATTGAGGAGCAGACCAAGATAAGGAATGCATCGCTTGATAATTTGACCAGCAAGCCGGTCGATGCAATTGTGACCGCTTGTCCCATGTGTAAGAAAGCATTCCAGCACGCCACAAATGAATATCCCGTTCGTGATATTGCCGAGGTGGTGGCCGAGAACCTTATTAATTAAACCGAAATTATGGCAAACCGTTATTGGAACGAATATCAAAAGAATATAGCTGACGATCATTATTACTATGAGCGCAGCTGCATACGTCAGACTTTCTTTCCGGGGTCCGAGACAGCATTCCTAAAGATGATGCAGGATGAACTGGGTAAGGATATCTTTGATGATTTCCGTCTTCACACCTGCACCGGAATAGGCTACCATACCGATGTGGTTCCGCTTGAGACCACTATGACCGTGGTGGCACGTATATTCTCACTTATGAAAGAGCGTGGTTATGAGAACCTTGTTCCGTCATGCATCACATCATTCGGCGTATTCACCGAGATGTGCCACATGTGGCAAGAGCATCCCGAGCTTCTGGAACAGACCCGTGAGAACCTTTACAAGGCCTGCAAACGTGAGTTTGACATGCCCAAGAACATTGCACATCCATCGGACCTGATTTTCAAATACCGTTTTGAACTGGCCGAAAAGATGAAATACCGCCTGGTGAACCGTTTTACCGGCAAGCCCCTTAACGTGGTGGAGCATATAGGTTGCCATTACGCCAAACTGTTCCCCGACAAGGGTGTGGGCAAGGCTGAGTTCCCGTACGTGCTGGCCGGTATGATTGAGGCATGGGGGGGACATGTGGTGGATTATCCGGAGCGCCGCCATTGCTGCGGATTCGGTTTCCGTCAATATCTGGTTCAGGAGAACCGCGGATATTCCGTATCCAATACCAAAAAGAAACTGGAGTCCATGGAGCCGTATGAGCCGGACTTTATAGTATCCAACTGCCCCGGATGCTCCATGTTCCTGGACCGTTGGCAGTATACCATTGCCGAAATGGAGCACAAGACATATGACCGTGAAGGCTACGGCATTCCGGTACTTACGTACGAGGAGATGGCTGGCCTGCTGCTTGGCTATGATCCCTGGGAACTGGGACTACAGATACATCAGGTTCAGTCAGAACGTTTGCTTGACAAGATTGGCATCCCTTATGATCCCAAACAGAAATACAACTCCGCATCGGGCAAGATACTGCGCGCCCCGGAGAAACCCGAAAACCTATTAGTGTGATATGAAGAAAGTTGCAATCATAGGAGCCGGCCCCGCCGGTATAGAGGCGAGGTTACTCTTTTTGAAAAATCAGAGACTCCTTTAAAGAATCTTCAGGACAAGGCTTTCCTGTTTCCTAACTTTCAGGCTGCACAGGAGATTGCCGATGACCTGAGCGGTAAACTGCTTACTGACGGTATTACATCGGCTTTTGGTGTTGATATTACCGATATCCAGTGGCAGGGTGCCGAATGGAAACTCACCGACAGCAAAGGTCAGACATATGTGGCCGATGCCGCGCTCATAGCCACCGGTTATCAGGTATTTGACGCTCACCGCAAGGAGGAACTGGGTTACGGCATCTACAAGGGCGTAATAACATCACTCGATATGGAGCAGATGATCAAGCACGGCAAGATACTCAACGCCAACGGTGATGAACCCAAGCGTATCACATTCCTGCAGTGCGTGGGCTCACGTGACGAGAAGAGCGGTAACCACTACTGCTCCAAGATTTGCTGCGTGACAGCCGTAAAGCAGGCTATTGAGGTTCGCAAGCAGCTGCCCAAATGTGAGGCATCGGTCTTTTATATGGACCTGCGTATGTGGGGTCAGGGATTTGAGGAGATGTACCGCACCGCTCAGGAAAAGTACGGCGTAAGTTTTGTGCGTGGCCGTATATCGGAGGCTGCCGGAACATTTGACGGTCGTGTGCAGCTTAAGAGTGAGGATACCCTGATGGGACTTCCGCTCAAGATGACTACTGACCTGCTGGTACTTATGGTAGGTATGGAGGCGTCGTGCGGCACCAAAGTGCTGGGCAAGTCATGTGACATAAGCGGTGACTACGGCTTTATCCGTACCGTGAATCCTCACCTTTACGACAACGAGACCGGCCGTCCCGGACTGTTTGCCGCCGGCACCTGCAAGCGCCCCATGAGCGTGAGTGACTCGATTAATGACGCCCGAAGCGCTGCGAATGCAATCAAAGATTATTTGGAAACACTTGGATAAAAAAAACGGTCGGAAATTTCCGACCGTTTTTTTTTACTTCTCTATCCAGCCTATCACTTCGCCCTTGCTGACCAGTGCGCCGTGATCCTTCTCAACAGCAACCAGATGGCAGTCATAAGGAGCGGTGGCATTGTCAATAAAGGTGTTGCCCGATGCCTGAACGCCAACCATCCAGTCACCCTTCTTGTACTGCTTGCCAAAAGGAGGATTGGTTGACTGATCCATATAATCCAGATCCCAGATTACGCGACCGCTTACAGCTGCCTCAATGGGCTCTGCATCGGGATGCAGGATGGCACGCTTGTCGGCTGCGGTAAAGTGCTTTACAGGTGCACCGGCTGCGCCGCCGTTCTGCTTCTTCTCCATGCGTTCCAGCAGATCCTTGTTGAACTGGTCCTTGGCCTGACCGCTCTTGTACTCGCGGTACTGCTTTTCATGCATTGCGAACTCAAAGAGCTCCTCATCATCCTGACCGCGGTCCCAGCCGTTCTCCTTCATCTCCTTTTCAAAGCGCGGGAGCTCGTTGGGGTAGAGTACCTGAGGATCATCGGTATAGAACTCAAAGCCTTTCTCCTTGGCAATCTCAACAATCTCGGGAGCCAACTGACCGGGCAGTTTACCTGACTTGCCCAGAACCATACCCCACATGGCGGGATCCATGCGTGTGAAAGGCTTCTCGTCCATTGACTTGGAGTAGAGGTTCATAAGAGCGGCGTTCTTTACGTACTGGCTGAAAGGTGTAACCAAGCAGGGAGTACCAAGCATAGGCCATATGCGCTGTACTTCGTCAAAGAGCTCAACAAGCAGCTCGTCCTCGGACAACTCCTTCTCGCCCTTCTTCTTAAGGTTGGCGTTGATGGCGGCGTGCATGCCCTTAAGGTCAGCCATAAGTGATCCCATCATACCGCCGGGCAGGCCGCAACCTACCAGCAGTGAGCTCATAAGTGAGTTCTTGGGGTCAATCCAGTATCCCAGGAAGTCGTCCATGAAGCTTTGTGTGAGAGAACGGGCCTCCATGTAAGCCTTCATGTTGATATCCTTAACCAGGAATCCGGCATCCTTAAGCATTGCCTGGATGGTGATAACGTCCGGGTGAACCTTACCCCATGACAGCGGCTCCATTGCTACGTCCAGAACGTCACCGCCAGCCTTGGCGACCTCAAGCATTGAAGCTACTGCAAAACCGGGACCATTGTGGCCGTGGTACTGTATGATGATGTCGGGATGTTTCTCCTTGATGGCGCGAACAATTGTGCCCAGCATTGCGGGACGACCTATGCCGGCCATATCCTTAAGGCAGATTTCCTGTGCGCCGCCCTCAATGAGCTGCTCAGCCAGGTTGATGTAGTACTCGGCATTGTGTACCTTGGAGTAGGTGATACACATGGTTGCCTGAGCGGTCATGCCGGCTGCCTTGGCCCACTTGATTGAGGGGATTATGTTACGCGGGTCATTCAGACCGCAGAAAATACGGGTTATGTCAACGCCCTGAGCGTGCTTAACCTTATACATGAGCTGACGTACATCGGCAGGAACTGGGTTCATGCGCAGTGCGTTCAGACCGCGGTCAAGCATATGGGTCTTGATGCCAACTTCGTTAAAAGGCTTTGTGAATGTACGTACTGCCTGGTTGGGGTTCTCTCCGTACAGAAGGTTTACCTGCTCCATAGCACCGCCGTTAGTCTCAACGCGGTCAAAGCAGCCCATATCAATAATTACCGGTGCAATCTTGGCAAGTTGGTCCTTGCGGGGTACATACTTACCTGATGACTGCCACATGTCACGGTAAACAAGACTGAATTGAATCTCTTTTTTCATGCTTTTATGTGTTTTTAATTATTTACATAGGATCTATTGTGCGGGCTATCCTGGCGCACAGACCGGGGAAGAAGCGCTTAATGTAAACCATTAGCAGTTCCTTGCGTCCTACCAGGACTTCACGTTTTTTCTTGTACACGGCCTTGACAATCTTGCGGGCTGCCTGCTCGGGGGTGCAACCTCCGGCCTGACCGGCATCCATCTTGGCGTGCTGCTTTCCGTCTTTCTCCAGTGCATAGAATGATATGCGGGTCTGCACACGGCCCGGGCATACTATGGTTACGCGGATGTTATCCTTGTAGTATTCTGCCTGAACAGTCTCAAAGAATCCGTATAAGGCGTGTTTGGATGAGCTGTAGGCACAGCGCAGCGGGAATCCGAACCTTCCGTTGATGCTGGTGGTTACCATCAGCTGGCCACCTCCGCGCTCAATCATTGACCTTGTTTATTACCCTCATCTCAGTTTCACAGGTAGTGCCGCGCTGGCTAATGCCGGCATTGTTGTAGAACACGTCTATGTGTCCATAAACCTGCCATGCCTGTTCTGCAAGATCGGCTACCTCATCTTTTTTGGAAAGGTCAAAGGGTAGGGGTTTGGCATCGGGAGCGCCCAGTTCCTTACATTTGGTGGCAACCTTTTCAAGAAGGTCAGCCTCAAGTGCGGTCAGGATGATACGGGCTCCCTCACGGGCAAACTCGTATGCGGTAGCCTCACCTATACCCGATGAGGAACCGGTTATCCATATTACCTTATCCTTGAACTTGTTCATTTGCAGTTGTCTATTGCCTGTTTGAACCAGCGGGCGCGTTCGCAACCCTCACCGGTGTTGAGAAGTATAAGGTCTCCATCCT